>JALYUA010000102.1 GCA_030854005.1 Acidobacteriota bacterium | reverse complement strand
GAGCCGCCTCGTCGACGATCTCCTCGACGTGTCGCGGATCACGCGCGGAACGATCAGCCTTCGCGAGGAAACCGTCTCTCTCGCCGGCGTCATCGAGGCGGCCGTCGAGCAGGCGCGGCGGTCCATGGAGGAGCGCGGCCACCAGTTCACGCTGCGGCTGCCCGCGGCGCCGATCACCCTGCGCGCGGACCCGGCCCGTCTCGAGCAGGTCCTCGCGAATCTGCTCGGCAACGCCGCGAAGTACACGCCGATGGGCGGGCGGATCTCGGTCGACGTCCGCGTGGACGCGGCGGAGGTGGAGATCGAAGTCCGCGACAACGGCATCGGCCTCTCGTCCGAGGCGCGCGACCGCATCTTCGACCTTTTCGTCCGCAGTCCCGACTCCCGCACCAACGACCCCGGCGGCCTCGGGGTCGGGCTGACTCTTGCCCGCCGCATCGTCGGGCTGCACGGAGGATCCGTCGAGGCGCGCAGCGACGGTCGGGGATGCGGAAGCTCCTTCGTCGTCCGGCTGCCGGTGCGACGCTCGATGTCGTCGACCCCGATCTCCGAGGGCACCCCCGCGGACGCCTTCCCGGCGCCGGGACCCGGCCGGCGGATCCTGGTGGTCGACGACAACGTGGACGCCGCGGAGGGCCTCTCCGATTTCCTGAAAGCGCTCGGCCACTCCGTGCGGACGGTGCATGACGGCGCTTCCGCCATCCAGGTGGCCACGATCGTCCATCCCGAAATCGTGCTGCTCGACATCGGGCTGCCGGATATCGACGGCCACCAGGTCGCGCGCCGCCTGCGCGAGAACGCGCATCTGCGGGCGTCGCTCCTGATCGCGCTGACGGGATACGGACAGGAACGCGACAGAGCGCGCTCGCGGGAGGCGGGATTCGACCATCACCTGGTCAAGCCGGTGGACCTCGCCCGGCTGGAGTCGCTGCTCAAGCTTCCGAGCTAGGCCCGTCTGAGAGGCGGTCAGAGTCCGATCGCCTCGAGAAAGAGATTCGCCACCCGCGGCGCGTCGTAGCTCCGAACCCGCAGCCGGCCGCATTCCGCGAAACGCGCTCGCTCCCCGGGACTTCCCAGGAGCCGGCCGAGCGCGGCCGAAAGCGCCTCGGAATCGCCGGGGGGGACCAGGATCCCCGACTCGCCGTCGAGGACGAGCTCGGGGACAGCGGCGGCGCGGGCCGCGACGATCGGCAGGCCCGCCGCCATCGCTTCCAGAAAGACGATCCCGAATCCCTCCTGCCGCGAGGGCAGGCAGAAGACGCTCGCGCGCCGGTACTCGGACGCGAGGCGTTCGAAGGGCAAGTGGCCGAGGAAGACCGCCCTCTCTCCGAGGCCGAGCTCGCGCGCCCTCCGCTCGAGACGCCGCCGCTCGGGCCCCGTTCCGACGACGATGAGCCGGGCCGGAGGAGGAAGCCGCGACACCGCGTCGAGCAGAGTCGCGACGTCCTTCCGCGGATACAGGTGCGCAACGCAGAGGATCGCGCCTTCTTCCGGCGCGGCGGCGGCGTCGTCGAGCGCCCGTTGCCAGCGGCTCAGGTCGATCGGCTCGGGAACCACGACAACGCGATCGCCGGCGGCGCCGTAGTCTTCGAGGATCCGTTGACGGGAGTAGACGCTGGTCGCGAGGACGCGATCCGCCCGTCGGACGTTCCGGCCCTCGAGCCTCGCCTCGATCGTCAGCCGGACGCGCGCCGCGCCCCTCTCGAATCGGGCCTCCTCCGCGAGACCGCCTTTCACGGCCACGACGCGCCGCGCGCTCCCCTGCTCCAGGAACACGCCGTCCATGTCGAATCCGACGACCGCGTCTACTCCGGTAGCCGCCCTCGAGGCCCGCCGCGCGCGAACGTTGAACGCCAGTCGCCGGGCAAGGGAGACCGGGCCGCCGCCGGGCTCGGGCGCCAGGATCGTGACCTCGTGTCCGGCGTGGCGCAGCGCCTCCGCGAGCACCGTGATCCCGACGAACGTGCCGCTGCCCCCGCGTACGTTCGGAGAGGTGCCGGTCACGAAGAGCAGACGCGCCACCGCGCTGGTATATACCCTCGACGTGCCGAAGAACGGGACTCTCGAAGAGACGCGGAGCTACTACCAGAAGATCCTCCCCTTCTACGAGAAGGAATCGGTGGTGCGGGCGCACCTCTCGTTCTGGCGGGGGCTCGCCCGGAGGTGGCGTCCGCGGCGCATCCTGGAGATCGGCGCGGGCCTCGGCCGGATCACCGCAGGGCTGGCGCGCGAGGCGCCGTCGATCGGCCTCGACGTCTCCCTGGAAATGCTCTCGGAGGCGGCGCGCCGCCGCGGCAAGTCGGGCGGCGCGCATTTCGTCGCGGCCGACATGCGCCGGCCGCTCTTTCCCGCCGCGTTCGACCTCATCGTCGCTCCCGGCGATCCGCTTTCGCATCTGACCCGCCTGTCCGACCGGCGCCAGGCGCTCTCGGCGGTCCGGCGACAGCTCGCCCCCGGAGGCCGCTTCGTGATCGAGGGGCTGTACCGCCGCCGCGGCGGGGAGATGGTCACGCCTTCGCGCGACGTCCGCCACGAGGGCGGCGTCCTGCGGATCGACGAGGCGTGGTCTCCCGTCGGCGTCTCCGACGTGTGGCACGCGCGCTACCGCTACCGCGACCGGCGCCATGGGAAGCCGGACGAGACGCTCGAAGCCGCGATGGTGGCGCGGTCGTGGGATCCCGCGACGATCCGGCCCTTCTTCGCCGAATGCGGCTTCGAGATCGAGCGGCTCTGGGGAGATTTCGACGAGCGCCCGTTTCGCCGCTCCGCCTCGCGCTTGGTCGCCGTCGCACGCCGCGCGGAAGACCGTCGCGCCCGCGCAAGACGCTGAAGAGTCGAGGCCGGGCAGAGAGATCCCCTACGCGGACGGGACCTCGTCGAAGGAGAGCCTGCCGAGCAGGGGCTGGCCCGCCAGCGCCTGGCGAAACGCGAGAGCCGCCAGGCCGACGAGGATCGCGACGGCGAAAAGGGACGGTCCGGTGAGCCAGCCCGACGGTTCCACCCGGACCGGAACGGCCACCAGCGTGTACCAGACGAGCAGCCCGGCCGCCGCCGCGAGCAGGCCCGTCCGCATCATCAGGAAGACCCAGAGGCCCGCCCGCAAGAGAGCGAGCGGCCAGTAGAGGAAGAAGGGATCCGCCCAGAGGAGCGTCACGAACGAGAACACGAGAATGGCGGCCGCGATCCCGACCACCCTGTTCCGCAGCAGCACACGGAAGAAGAGGAGCACGAAGAGGATGCCGAGGGCGTCCACGACGGCGAGGTATTCGGCGCGAAAGATCGCTCCGACGAAGACCCGCAAAGGCGCGAGGTTGGGGACGGCCGTCGCGGCGGGAGCCGGAAGCGGAAATCCGAAGAGAGCGGGCGCGAGGTACTCGAGCCGGATCAGAAGGTGCATGGCAATCCCGAAGAGAAGGCCGAAGAGGACGTCGCGGCCGACCAGCGCGTCGCGCCATCCTCCCTGGAGCAGGCGCGACCACGAGATCAGGACCTCGGGCCAGCGGCGCCGCACGGAGGGCTCGAGCGCCAGGTAGACGATCCAGACCGTGACGGCCCAGAAAAGCGCGTGCCCGACTCCGGCCTTCAGGAGGTCCCATTCCGCCTGAAGGTTGGAGGTGTGGTCGGTCCGGATCAGCCATTCGGCGACGAGGATGACGAAGAGGAAAATACCGATCTTCAGCCCTCCGCGTCGATCGCCGCGTTTTAAGTGAATGTTTCTCCGCGCGAGGACGAGGCCGGCGATCCACGCGACGAGCGTGACGGCGAAAAGGGTCGTGTCGGCGAGACGAGCGGCGAGCGGCGCGGGCCGCGAGGCAGCGCGCGCCGGCTCGCTCCACGGAAGCACGACGTCGAAGGAGACCGGCCGTCCGCGGTCGGCGGCGGCCTCAATGCGGGCCGGAATGGAGGTCCCCGGATAGTCCGTCTCCCACCCGGCGCGCCGGTCCGCGAAGTCCCGAGGCGCGAGGCGCGAGGGCGCGGGCCGCAGTTTCGCGGGATCGAGGCCGGCGGCGGCGAGAAGGGGCCCCCAGTCCGGATCCGAGAATGAGCCGGGTTCGTTCTCGCGAGATGGCACCCGGCGCAGGGAGAGAAGAGACCCGCGGTCGTCGAGCCACACCGTTGCCATGCCGGCCTGGTCCTCCGGAGGGTCCTCCGGCGTGACGTGACCGGTGACGGCGCGCGCGACGAGCGGCTCGGGGCTGCGGCGATACCAGAATCTCACGACGCCCGGCCGCGCGGTCAAAAGGTCCGCCCAGCGTCCGCGAGAGGGATCGGTCGCCTCGAGGTAACGCAGCCGGGCGGAATCGGCGGCGAACCCCCACGCGTTCGATTCGCCGGCGGAAGGAAGACCCGCCGAGCGCAGGAGGTCCTTTGCCCTCTCGACCAGAAGCTCCGGCGGCTTTTCCATCCGAACGACCCGGTGCAGCCGGTCCGGAGCGGGCGCGAAGAGGTAGACCGCGAAGAGCAGCAGCGTCGCACCGAGACAGCTCCAGGCCGCCAGCCGCGAGAGCCCTCCCGTCTGGCCGGCCGCGGCGACCATGGCCGGCGAAGGCGTCTCGCCCGCCGCGAGCGCCGCCTCGAGCGGGTCGCCGCCGGGAAGCTGCAGCGCCATCTTCCTGGCCGAAGCGGGACGCGCCGCGGGGTCTTTCTCGAGACAGCTCAGGATGACGCGCTCGACGGCCGGATCGACGTAGCCCGCGATCTCCGAAGGCGGCACGGGCGCGCCGGTCGTGTGCTTGCGGACGAGCTCCGAGACGCTCGCGCCGCTGAACGCCCGCTTGCCCGTGTACATCTCGTAAAGGATCAGACCGAGCGCGTACAGATCGCTCTGGACCGAGGCCCCTTTACCCGTGAGCTGCTCGGGCGCCATGTAGGTCGGCGTTCCCGAGACGTCCCGGTCGGGCCCGGAATCTTCCATCGTGACTGCGAGACCGAAATCGGTGATGCGGGCACGACCCCGCCCGTCGATCATGATGTTCGCCGGCTTCAGGTCGCGATGCAGCACGCCCCGGTCGTGCGCGACCGCGATTCCGGCGCAGAGCTGCCGCGCGATCTCGAGCGCCTTGTCGCACGGCAGGCGCCCGATGCGGTTCAGGAGCGTCGCGAGGTCCTCACCGTCGACGTATTCCATGGAGATGAAGGTCTGCCCCTCGTGCTCTCCGATGTCGTACACGCGGCAGACCGACGGATGCGACACCTGGCGCGCGAGCCGGACCTCGGCGTAGAAACGGTCGAGCCTCGCCGGGTCGCCGGCCAGATCCGGCGGAATGAACTTCAGCGCGACTGCCTGGCCGATCTTGAGATCATCCGCCCTGTAGACCTCTCCCATGCCCCCGCGGCCGAGCAGCCCGATCATGCGATAGCGCCCGGCAAACACCGCGCCGGGGGTGAACCCGCCCGGCCGGACAGACTCGGACGACGCGAGACGGCCGATAGCAGAGGGAACGCGCGGCGACGGCCGGTCCGGGAAAGCCGCGACTCCGGTCGGCATTTCCGAGAGCGAGATGATGGAGGACCCGCAAGCGGGACAGAAACGCGCATCCCCGGGCAGCTCAGCCGAGCAGGAAGGACACACGACTCGGAGCATCTCGGGGGGATCGTACTCTCAGACGGGCGCGGAACCCTCCTCCAGCGGGGATCGAGCGTCGGATGGGCTGATCATGCGCGTTTTTTCAGGCAGACTTTCAGGAGCATGAACGCCGCATCATCGGACTCCCTCCGGCTGGCGGAATTCTCGAGGGCTGTTCGCGAGTCCTCCCTCAAACGACTGAAACTCGTTCCCGAAAGCCTCGAGAACTGGACGGCCTCGCCGGGCTCCATGAGCTTCGCGGATCTCGCTCACCATCTGATAGAGGCCGACGAGTGGCTTTTCCGAAAGCTGGACGACCCGTCGACGCCCGCCATGGTCGGAAAGGCCGGAGTCGTCACGATCCTTCGACGAGCGCAGTACGAATCGCTCGTCGATCGCCTGGCAGTCCTTGGCGCGATTCGGGCCGAGCGGATCGCGTCGCTCAGCATCCCTGAGCTCGAGCGACTCTTGCCGGACGAGCGCTTCGGCGGAGAAGTCTCGGTGTGGTGGGTGATTACTCGCGGAAACCTGGATCACGAGGCGCATCACCGAGGCCAGCTCGCAGCCTGGCTTCGCGCGCTGCGACTCTCGATCCGTCCCGTCCAGACTTGAAGATCTTCCGCGACGCAGACGACCGGTGCTCAGGAACAATGTCCCGCCGCCGAGAGGGGCTCGAGCCGGATAGGTCGCGACGTCGGTTCGGAAAAGTTGGTCGGGACGCCGGGATTCGAACCCGGGACCCCCTGAACCCCATTCAGGTACGCTACCAGACTGCGCCACGTCCCGACCGGAAGCGGCGATTTGAGCAGGAGTCGCCCTCCGAGTCAAACGCCTCGTCGTTCCCGCCGCCGTGTCTTGCGGCCGCTCACCAGGTCGGACGCGCGGCGAACTGGGCGTCGAAGCCGATGCCCGTCGTCCCCGAC
>JALYUA010000097.1 GCA_030854005.1 Acidobacteriota bacterium | reverse complement strand
CGGTGACGAATCCCTTCATCCGGTAGTGGCCGAGGCCGCAGAGCTCGGCGCACGCGATCTCCCAGTGGCCGGTTCGCATCCCGTCGAACCAGATGCGCGTGGACATCCCGGGCACCGCGTCCTGCTTGACGCGAAACTCCGGAAGGAAGAAGGAATGAATGACGTCCTTCGAGCGCAAAGTAGCGACCACGGGGCGTCCGACCGGAAAGTGAAGCTGGTTCAGGGACACGATGTCGTCGGGAGTCCCGAACTTTCCGTCCGCGCCGGGGTATCGGATCGTCCAGGAGAACTGCTCCCCCGTGATCTCGATCGGGAGCGCATTGGCGGGCATGTTCTGCTTGATGTCTGCCCAGGTCCGGCGCGAGAGAAGCGCGAGCACGACGCAGATCAAGGCCGGGATGATGGTCCAGATGACCTCGATCCGGTTGTTCCCGTGCGTGTACATCGCCTTACGGCCCTCACGATGCCGGTATCGGATGAGAAAGTAGAGCAGGATCCCCTCGACGATCACGAAGACCACGCCCGTGATCCAGAGGATCAGGCGGAACATGCCGTCGATCCGGGCGCTGTAGCTCGAGACGCCTTCCGGGAGCTGCAGCCAGCGAGGCAGCTCGGCCGCGCGGACCGCCGCAGCCGGAAGGAGCGCGGCAAAGGAGAAAAGCGCCGTCCGGAGAAGCCTCCGGGCGGCGCGGACCGGTCCGAGTGCGGGCGTCTGCATCACGACGGGCGGCGTGGCCGGGGCGCTAACCCTTGAACCCGAAGTCGACGGTCTTCGTTTCCGATCCGCTGACCGTCACGCTCGAGGTCTGCGTGCCGTACTTCTCGTGCCACGCCTCGACCGTGTAGGTGCCAGGCGGCAGGTTCTTGATCTCGAACGTGCCCTGGTCGTTCGTGGTGGCGAAGAAGGGATGGCTGAACACGCCGGCGTAGGCGCCCATCCACTTGTGGACGTCGCACTTGAAGCGCACGGGGACCTCGGGCTTGTCGAATTTCTTGACCGTCTCCATCTTGGGGAACGGCTGGCCGATGTTGAACTCGGCGTTCACCTTCGGCAGCGCGTGGATGTTGTGGAGAGTGCCGTCGCTGTTGATGATCTTCAGGTCCTGCCCGGCCTGCAGCCCGAACACGTGGGGGTGGTACTGGCACCCGCGCTGATCGAGAGTGACGGCGGTGGTCGGAGCGGGGAACTTGCCCTGCACGTCCTTGACGTACACCAGCACCCAGTCGAGCGTGCCGTTTGCGTTGACGACGGCCTCCTCGGTGTAGACGGGAGCGCTGTGCGCCGACTTGCAGAAGGCGTCCGCGTCCATCTTGATCGTCTCTTTCGCGGGAGGGCCCCCCGTGAAGGTGACCTTTCCGGTGAGCGTGGCGCCGCCGGTGGCGGGCGCGGCAGCCGGAGCCGCGGCGCCGGCGGGAGCCGCCGCCGATTTCGCGGCGGGAGTGGCGTCCTCGTCCGCCTCCGCGTCCTCGTCCTTGCCGCCGCAGCCGGCGAGAGAAAGGGTGAGTGCGGGAACGAGAAGAAAAAGAAGCAGGGAGCGCTTGAACATCGATTCTCTCCTTGACGCCTCGCAAGGCGTTACGACGTCGAATCCGCGGGAAGTCCCGGCGCCGGCGGCCTTCGTGGGGGGCATTCCGGGCGCCGAGATCGAGTGGGTCATGAGGTCGCGCGGATCATATAGAACGATCCGGGGGCTTTCAAGAATTAGACTTCGGGTCACATGCCGACGACGCTCGAGGCGGAGGGACTCGCCAGGTCGTGGGGAGACCGCCGGATCTTTTCGGGTATCTCGCTGACGGCCGAGCGGGGCTTGATCGGGATCACGGGCGAGAACGGCAGCGGAAAGACGACCCTGCTCAAGATTCTCGCTTCCCTCCTGCGGCCCGATTCCGGCACGGTCAAGGTCCGGAGCGGCGGACAGGATCTTTCGGGAGACGCGCGCCGGCGGGCGATCGGATGGGCGGGGCCGGACCTCACCTTTTACGACGAGCTCTCGGCAGAGGAGAACCTCGCGTTTTTTCGCGCCGCGGCGGGCTGGCGGACGCCGGGCTCCGAGATTCGGGAGCGCCTCTCCCGCGTCGGACTGGCGCCCGCGTCGGGCCGCGCCGTCGGCGCCTTCTCCACGGGGATGAAGCAACGCCTCCGGATGGCCTTCGCCACGCTCTTCGATTCTCCGATTCTTCTCCTGGATGAGCCGATGATCGGCCTCGACGCGGAGGGGCGCGCGATCGTGTCGCGGATCGTCCAGGAGGCGCGCCGTGCCGGGGCCGTCCTTCTCGCGTCGAACGACCCGCGGGATTTCGAAGGCGCCGATCACACGCTCAGTCTTCCCGGCGCGGCGGCGTGAGTTCTTGAGCCTTTAGCGTCGAGCGTCGAGCGTTCGATTCCCTGAGAACTGAAAACTGATGACTCCTCAACCCTCCTCCTTCCTCTCCCGCGCCTGGGCCGTCTGCGCCAAGGACGCCGCGACGGAGCTGCGCCGGCGCGTCGCGACGGCGTCCGTTCTCTTCTTCGCGGCCGCCTGCCTGACGCTCGTTTCCTTCGCCATCGGGCCTTTCGGGGTCCCCCCGGAAGCGCGGGAGACCGTCTTCTCCGCCCTGCTCTGGGTCGTCCTCTTCTTCTCGGCCGCCACGGGTCTGCCTCGCGCTTTCGTCCGGGAGGAAGAGAGCGGCACCGCCCTCGCGCTCCGCCGAGTCGCGCCCGCCGCCCCCGTCCTCGCCGGCAAGACGCTCTTCAACTTCCTCCTCTTCTGCGCGATCGCGCTCGTGACCGCCCCGGCCTTCGCGCTCCTGCTCGGCTGGCAGATCGCGTCTCCGGCCGCGCTCGCGGGGGTCCTCCTCCTGGCGGGCTTCGGGCTTTCCGTCGTTTCGACGTTTCTTTCCGCCCTGGTCGCGCGCGCGTCGCACAAGAGCGTCCTCTTCGTCCTGGTCTCGTTTCCGATCGTCGCCCCGCTCCTCCTCTCCGCGATCGCGGCGACCGTGGCCGCGTCGCGGGGCGAGGTCCCGTGGACGGCTCTGCGGGTCCTGCTGGCCTACGACGGCGCCGCCGCCTGCGGGGCGTATCTGCTTGCGGGAGCGGCGTGGGATGAGTGAGCCCGCGGGGGTCGTTCGGCGTCTGGCGCCCAGCGTTGAGCGTTTCGGCGGATTTCCTCCTCCCGCTTGCCGCCTGCCGCCTGCCGGCGCCCCATGTAAGCTTTGCTCATGCAGACCGCCGAAATCGCCGGGGGCGCGTTCTGAGCTCCAGGGCCGGACAGCTCGACGCCGCGGCCGGCGACACCATCCTGCGGGAAGGCGAGACCGGCCGCGAGATGTACATCGTCGAGCAGGGCCGCGTCGAAGTCGTTTCCGGCCCGCCGGGGAGCGAGCGGCAGCTGGGAGTGCTCGAAGCCGGAGATTTCTTCGGCGAGATGGCGATCCTGGATGACCAGCCGCGAGGCGCCACCGTCCGCGCGTTGACAGCCTGCCGGCTTCTCCGCATCGACGAGGCGACCTTCGACCGGATGCTCCGTGAGTATCCGGAGATCGCCGTGCGGATGCTGCGGAAGCTCTCCGCGCGGCTGCGCCAGGCGTCCGCGAATCCCGAGATCGTGCGTCCCCCGGAACCTCCCGCGCCGGAGTCAAAGCCGGAGGCCGCCGCGGCCGCCAGCTCCCCGCCGGCTCCCGCCGCGCCGGCCACGGCCTCTCCGGCAATCGCCGCCCCGGCGGCGCCGCCGGAAGCGGTGGCTCTCGTCGCCGTCCAGAGCGGAGTGCGGTTCGCGCTGCCTTCGAAGGACGAGATCAAGGTGGGCCGGTTCGACGCCGTCACGGGCGTCCATCCCGACGTGGACCTGACGTCCGTCGACACGAACAAGCTGACGAGCCGCCGCCACGCCCGCCTCGTCCGGGACCGGGGAAATTTTCTTCTGAGCGAGGAGATCGGCACGCCAAACGGCACGTTCGTCAATGAAACGCGCCTCGAGACGGGCGTGCCCGTGACGCTTGCGCCCGGGGATCGCGTCCGCTTCGGCGACATCGAGATGGTCTTCCAGGCAGGATAGAAAGAGGCAACACCCTGGAGATCCGCGAGAGTCAGCGGGACGGCTTCGTCGTCTTGGAGCTCACCGGCCGGCTCGAGACGAAGACCGCGCACGCCTTCGAGCAGAAGGTGATCGAGCACCTGAGCGCGGGCGCGCGGCAATTCGTCATCGACTTCAAGGACGTCGAATTCGTCAGCAGCGCGGGGCTCCGCGTCCTGCTCATGCTCGCCAAGAAGATCGCCGGGGAAGGCGCACTGGCTCTCTCCTCGGTCAACGACGCCGTGAAGCAGGTGCTGGACGTGTCCGGGTTCGCGTCATTCTTCACTCTCGCGGCCTCCCCCGAAGCGGCGATCCAGGAAGCCTCCCGCCGGGCCAGCTCTCCGAAGATCCTCGAGCAGGCGGCCCGCGTCCTCGGCGTCCGGAAGCCGCCGGCCGGAGCGTCGGGGAGCAAGGCGCCGGGCTCGGACCTTCTGGACCGGGCGGCGTCGATCTTGAAATCCGCTCCCGACCCGAAGCCCAGGAAGCGCTAGCGGATCTAGCGGAGGCGGGGGTCCTGCGAGGCGCCGACGAGCGGCGCCGGAGATCGGCGGCGAGTCGAATCGATCGAGACCGGCCCGAAGGAGAGCACCGTCAGGTCGTCGCTCTGCGGCTCCCCTTTCGAAAACTCGCGGACGGCGTCGAGAACGGCGGTGAGGACGTCCTCCGGAGTCCCGGGAGCGGCCCGGACCGCGGCCCGGAGCCGTTCATCGCCGAACAGCTGCTCCTTCCGACCGACGGCTTCGGAGACTCCGTCCGTGTAGGCCACCACCGTGTCTCCCTCCGTCAGATCGAACCCGGCCGGGAGAAACTCCGCGTCTTCCCGCGCGCCGAGAGGAGCGCTGCGCGGCGACTCGAGAACGACGAGCGTGCCATCCGCTCTCCGAAGAACCGGCGGCATGTGTCCCGCGCTCGCGACGGTCAGGCGCCGGCGCGCCGGGTCGAGCACGAGAAGGACCGCGGTGACGAACATCCCGTCGTCGGCCATGTCGCGGCAGATCGCGCGGTTGACGTGCGCGAGTATCTCTCCCGGGTCGCTCAAACCCGCAGAGTGGTATCGGACCTCTCCCCTCACCTTGACCATGTAGAGCGCCGCCGAGACTCCCTTCCCAGATACGTCGCCGACCGCGATTCCGAGCCGTCCGTCCGGCAGCTCCAGGAAATCGTAGTAATCGCCGCCCACCTCCAGCGCGGGCTGGTAGTGCGCCCGGATGTCGAACCCCTCGCGGCTCGGCGGGCTCTTCGGCAGA
>JALYUA010000086.1 GCA_030854005.1 Acidobacteriota bacterium | reverse complement strand
GATCTACACGGCGGACGGGACGCGGGCCGGCGAGCAGGTCGCGGACCATGGCGACAACGGGCTCGTCAAGGTGCACTTCGTCTTCAAGGACAATGGCCGGGGACCGGAGCTCGACGAAGAATACCGTCTCGCGCCGGACGGGACCTACGCCGAGTATCGCGTCAAAGGCACGTCGACATACGGCGCGAAGGTGGACGAGAAATTTACCCGCACCGGGGACCGCGCCGTCTGGGCTTCGACCTCCGAGCGCGGGGAGAAGAGAGTGTCGGGACCGGCGATGTACGTGCCCCTGAACGGCACGATCGACGCCAACTCGGTTTCGATCGCCGCCACCGCGAAGGCGCCCGGCGGCAGGCTCCTTCTGCTTCCCGCGGGCACGCTCACGCAGCGGCGTCTCGACGAGGCCGAGGTCACCCGCCCGGGCAAGTCGCAGCGTGTCCAGCTCTATGCCCAGACGGGCCAGGGATTGACCCCCTCGTTTTTCTGGGTGACCGCCGGAGAAAAGCCGCGCGTCTTCGCGTTCATCTACCCGGGATACATCGCCGCCATCGAAGAGGGATGGGACGACAACCGCGGCGCCCTGGAGGCCCGGCAGAAGAAGGCCGAGGCGGCCATGCTCGAAGAGATGGCCGGGCGGCTGATGAAGCCGCTCGACGGGCTGACCGTCGTCCGCAATGTCCGGGTGTTCGACAGCGAGAAGGCGGTGCTCGGTCCGGCGTCGAACGTGTACGTGCTCCGCGGCCGCATCAGCGCCGTGACGCCCGCCGACGCGCCGGTGCGGGGCGCCGACCGCGAGATCGACGCCGCCGGGCGCGTGCTCCTCCCCGGCCTCTTCGACATGCACAGCCACAGCGACCGGTGGCAGGGCGGGCTGAACATCGCAGCGGGCGTCACGACGACGCGCGACATGGGTGGCGACAACACCACCGTTCAGCAGATCATCGACGAGACAGAGTCGGGACGGCTTCTCGGGCCGCACATCGTCCCCGCGGGCTTTCTCGAGGGCGACGGACCGAACGCCGCGCGCGGCGGCTTCGTCGTCAAGAGCCTGCCCGAAGCGAAGGACGCCGTGGACTGGTACGCCGAGCACGGCTACCCCCAGCTCAAGATCTACAACTCGTTTCCCAGGGAGCTCGTTCGCGACACGGTCGCCTACGCGCACAGCCGCGGAATGCGCGTCGGCGGGCACGTCCCCGCGTTCCTGCGCGCCCAGGAGGTCGTGGAACAGGGCTTCGACGAGATCCAGCACATCAATCAGGTCCTGCTGAACTTCTTCGTCACTCCGACGACGGACACGCGCACGCTCGAACGCTTCTATCTCGTGGCGGAGAAAACCGCGGGCCTCGACTTCGATTCCAAGCCCGTTCAGGACTTCATCGCGCTCCTTCAGAAGCAACCGACCGTCATCGACACCACGCTCGGCACCTTCGATTTCCTCCGGCAGCGCGACGGCGATGTCCCGCAGCTCCTGGCTGCGGTGTTCGAGCACCTCCCGATCGACGTGCAGCGCGGCCGCCGCGTCGGCCAGATGAAGATCCCGGACGCGGCTACCGCGGCGCGGTATGAAAAGTCCTACGCGAAGATGATCGAATTCGTCGGAAGGCTGTACCGGGCCGGCGTCCCCCTGGTTGCCGGGACAGACGAGATGGCCGGCTTCGTCCTGCAACGCGAGCTCGAGCTCTACGTCCAGGCGGGGCTGACCCCCTCTCAGGCGCTACAGATCGCGACGTGGAATGCCGCCAAATACTCGCGCACGCTCTCCGATCGCGGAACGATCGAACCCGGAAAGCGCGCGGATCTCGTCCTGATCGACGGGGACCCGACGAAGAACATCGCGGACATCCGCAGGGTCGCGCTCGTGATCACTCAGGGAAAGATTGCGGTGCCGGGCGAGATCGACCGGGAGCTGGGCATCGCGCCCTTCGTCGACGCCGGCGCCGTCCCCCGAGTCGTCGATCTCCGGAAAAAGGCCGGCACCGCCGATTCGGCGCGCTGACCACGCCTCGAAGCCGGCGGCGCGGGACGAGACCGCTACCAACGGAATTTTGATGCTGGTTGTCGGGGACGTCCGCTCAGGGCTCAACGTGTCGGCCGGCCACCCTCCTCTCTTTCACCGATTTCGCAGATCCCGTGGTCCTGGCAGATCTGGCGCATCGCGGCGGCCGCCGTGTTGAACGCGAGAATGATCGAACCTCCGGTGCGGCCCGCGGTGAGGTCGCCGGCGAGAAACAGTCCGGGGACGCTCGTGCCGAAGCCCGGCGAGAGCCTGGGCTGGGGGCCGTCGAACTCGATGCCCGCAGACTTCAGGAAGTTTTCCGGCGTAGTCCCGCCGAGCGCATAGATCACGCGGTCGACTTCGAGCGGCGGCCAGCCGGCTTCGCCGAACCGGACCCGGACCCTGCTGTTCGCCGATTCGAGCGACGTCACGTTGGAGGAGAGACGCACCTCGAGTCTTCCCTGGCGCTCGAGAGCGAGCACGCTGTCGCGATTGATCGAGTTGGGCCGCGAGAGGGCCGGCCCTCGATAGGAGAGGGTCACGCGATTGCCGCGCTGCGCCAGGAACTGGCAATACTCGGCCGCGGTGTCTCCGCCTCCGACGACGAGAATGTCCCGGTCGGAAAACTCTTCGCTCGTGACGTCGAACAGGACTTGACCCTTGACCTCGTGGGGGATGGGGTAGGAAGGTCGAGCGGGCCGGCCCAGAATTCCGATCGCGATCACCACGACCCGGGCGCGAAACACTCCGCCGGTGGATTCCACCCGGAGGCGGCCGTCCGGTTCGGTGCCGATTCGGAAGACCTCCTCCTGGTAGCGGACCCGCGCGCCCGAGTCCCGGATCGCCGCGTCGAGGTAAGTCAGAGTCTCCTCGCGCGTCAGGTCCGGAATACAGAGCACGCCTTCGCACTTCGCCTCGATTCCCTTGTAGTTGGCGAGCACCGGCTTGGACGGCGGGTAGTATTTGCGGATGATCCAGGAGTGCTCAGGCGCTCGCTCGAGAACGAGGATGCCGCCGGTCTTGACGCCCGCGGCGCGCGCTTCGGCGGCGAGAGCGATTCCGGCCGGGCCGGCCCCGACAATCAGGAAATCAAAGTCGTGCGTCACTTGCGGGAGTGTCCGGCCTTCCGGCTACTTCAGCATCCGCTCGAGCTCCTCGGACTTCCGCCCCGTCAGCTCCCACCGGATGAGCGCGGCGGGAACGAGCCCGGCCGCGTCGAACTCCTCCATGAAGGCCTTCATGGTGAACCGGTCTCCGAGCTGCTGCCGGCGCTCCGAGAGGAGCTTCTCGATCTCGATCTTGCCGATGACGTAGCTCGTTCCGTATCCGGGCTGCTGCAGATAGAGGTGCTGCTCGCCGCGGACCAACTCGCCGTCCATCCGAAGCCATCCGCGCGGCGTGTGCGCGGAGGCGAACGCCGAAGCCTGCTCGAGGGTCCACTCGTGGCTGTGCATGCGGAGGTCGCCCAGGGCGCGCGCCGCGCGTTCCGCCAGAAGAATGTAGACCAGCTCGCGCGAGCGCGGCCGTGCGTCGAACATCCCGGCCTGCATCATCCACTCTTCCCAGCCGGTCGCGTGGCCCTCGGTGCGGGTGTTGAAGATGTTGTAGAGCAGAGCCTGCGCGCGAATCGGGCTTGCGTGGGGACGGCGCGCCATCCGTCCCTTGTCGAACCAGTGGTACCCGTGAGTGCGCATGACCTCCGGATCGCGATAGTCGACCTCCGTGAAGAACTCGCGCGTCCCCGAGCTGAAGCTGCCCGTCCTCGCCCGCAGCGCTGGGTCCATCCAGTCCTCGACCGCGAGGATCTCGTGATCGCGGAGGAAGGCGATGTACTCGGTGACGCCGGCGGAGAACCGGTGAGCATGTTCCTCGGCGCTCGCGATCGGCGTCTGCGCCGGCAGTTTCCCGTTGCGCTGCTCCTCCAGGGCGAGCAGCGCATGCGAGCGCGCGAGCTCGCGTTCCATGATCGTCACCTGGTCCCTCCAGGTTCCGGGAACCAGCTGGACGTTCTTGAGATACCAGTCGTAGTGGGCGACTCCGACTCCCGAGGGGCCCGTCTTCGACGGAGACCGGGCTTCGAGCCAGGCCGCCAGATCGTCCGTCGCCTGCCTCGCGCGCTCGACGTCTCCCTGGAGCGCCTTCACGGCCTCGGTTCCTCCCGGTGAGGCGGCAATCTGCCTCGCGAGCGCCGCCAGATCCGCGCTCTGCTGGCGGATGCTCTTTGCGCCGTAAATCCAGAGGTCCTTCCCGTTGCCCATCAGGTTCGTCTTCGCCTGTGCAAGGAGCTTCGGAATCGTCCGGATCCCGGAGTCCATCGCCCCAGCGGACACGGAGCTCAGAGGAAAGCGGTACGTCCAGAGCTCGACGGCGCCCGACGCCGACGGTCCCTCCCGCGCCGGCTGGTCGCTCTCCTCGGTGAACACCGTGACGTAGAACGCGGGATTGTTGGCCCATGGCTTCAACACGCGATGGTCGAAGTCGAGGCCGTTCAACTCGGCGCGAACCACGTGGTAGTCGACCTGCCGCGGAATCGGCCATCCGCTCGGATCGATCGCCGCCAGGCGGCTGCGCCATGAGGCGAGCTCGGCGTGCTGCGCCGCCATCGCTCGCGGGCCGTAATCAGGGACGCCGTCGAGGAGTTTCGGCTTCTGAAACTCTCGCCACTCACGGAAAAACGAGAGCAGGTCCTCGTAGCGTCCGGCCTGCGAAGGGGATCCCGAAGCGCCGCCGGCGACTACTCCCGCGAGGAGGAGACAGGCAGACCCCAGGCCGATCGAGAAGAGAGACAACCGGAACCTCCTTCGCGGCGGATCTTCGACGTGCAGTGTTTGAACGCTCGACGCTGAACGCACGACGCTTGGATCCTAATCCTCGTCGAGGTACTCCTGCGGAACGTCATCCACCGGCACCTGCCGCGTTCGGACTCCCTTCCGGCCGGCGTTGCGCCCCTTCTCGACACCGCTGACGATTCCGGCTTCGTAGGCCTGGCCCTCTTCGACGAGCTCCTCGACGCTCTCCGAATCGGCGTCCTCGGCCCGGGAGAGTCCCTCGGTGTCCCCGGACTGCCCGCCGGACTCCGCTCCGATGCCGCGCTCGTCGCGCGGCTCGCCCACGCTTCGGTCGGATTCGCCTCGAGCGTGCCGGCGGCCCGCCGCCGCGATGACGCCGCTCTTCCGGACCATCTTCGCCGGAGCCGGCTTCTTCTTTGCCGGGGGGGACTTCTTCTTCGCCGCCGAGGATCTCTTCTTCCGCGCCGTCGCCGCCGCGGCGCTGCGAGCGGCTCGTTTCACCTTCGCCTTCACGGGGCGCGTCTTCGGGCGGGAAGCGCTCTTGCCCTTTTTCCGGCTCCTGGCGGGCGTTTTCGTCTTGCCGGTCTTCACGCCCTCGCGCGAATGCCGCATGATCGTCTTCCGCTTGCTCGCGGCTTTGCGAGCCGGCCTGCGGGTCGTTTTCTTCATGGTCGTGTCCCCCTCGCCGGGATCGTAGCGCGTCTGAGAAGCGCCGGACGCAGACCCCTCATTTGCAGTCGCCGATGCGCCGACTCGTCATGCGGACAGTCATCGGGCCCGCGTTCGCCATGTTCATCTTCAGAACGGCCTCGAGGGAGTCCCCATGGAAGTTCATGTCGGCGTGGATCGTGGTCCCCTCGCATCTCGCCGTCCACGTCGCGTGATTGCCGTCGAACTTCGCGTCCTGAATCACGCACTTCGAATTGGCGGGAGTGGCGAAGCCATTTCCGAGAGAGTTGCCATCCCGGGCGTTCAGCCCGGCGAGCTCCTTCGCCGTATAACAGTGGGTCGTGCGCGTGGGCCGTCCCGCTCCCGGCCCTGCCTCCATGGTAGAGACGTTTTCCCAGAGACCGGGGCGCACGAGGTCCGAGGCGGACAGCGGCGACGGCGTGGCCAGCACGATGGCGAACATCGAGAGGGCCGCGGTTCTCAGGATCGATTTCATCGGAGTCCTCCGGTTTGAAATGGAGAATCGAGCGCGACGTTTCACCGCAACGACCTGACTCCGAGGACGGTATCACCGCGTGATACGGTGTTTCGGCCCGACCCTCCGACGGACCGACCCCACTCGAGGAACTCCCGCCGCCGGCTTTCGGCCAGAAAGCGAGCCTCCGATGGCGCGATGGATTTCAGTCCTGCGACGCTCACTCCTTTCAACCTTCCTCGCCGGCGGATGGCTTTCGCTCGCTCCCTTCGCGGGGGCGGCCGAGCCGGAGATCGATCCCTGCCGCCTCGTCACAAAGCAGGAAGCGGCAGCGGTGCTCGGCGCGCCGGTCGCCTCCGAGAATTCTCCGCCGGCCCGCCCGGGCCGCAGCGTCCGGATCTGCAGCATTCGAGGGGGAAATGGAAGAACCCTCACGGTGTTCGTCGGCCCCAGGACGAAAGCGGCCTTCGATCAGGAGAAGAAGGGCCATCCGCAGGTCTCCGGGATCGGAGACGATGCCTACGCCAACCCCCCGGGGGTCGTCGCCGTGCGCAAAGGCGAGACGGTGCTTCTGCTCTCCATGAGCCTCGACGGCGCACCGGATGAAGCGGGTCTGCTGGAAAGAGTGAAGACCCTCGCCCGCGCCGGGGTGGGCAGGTTATGAGGCGCGCCGACCGCGCGGCCCGGTTCACGGCCCTCGTGGGAAAGATGCGGCCGATCGAACAATCTTCATTCGGACGAAGATCATGAAATTGCCGACACGCCGATCGCTTCTCGCGGCCGCTTTCTCCCTGACGATGGCGTCCGCCCCCCTCTTCGGCGCGGAACGCCTGCGCGCCGGCGAGTGGGAGTTCACGACGAGCCACGCCAAAGGCGAGGCGAGCACGTTCAAGCACTGCGTCACCGCCGACGAAGCCGGCAGCGTCAACGGAGACACGAAGTCGGCCCGCGCCTACGCCGAAAAGAAAGCCGCCGGGAGGTGCAAGGTCACGGATTACAAGGTCGCAGGAGACACGGTCACCTACGCCATCGTCTGCGGGACGACTTCGATCCGTTCGACGGCGACGTATCACGGCGACACGTCCGAGGGCGACCTGATCACGACGAGAGACGGGGGCCCCGAGGTCGTGTCTCACGTCAAGGCGAGGCGCCTCGGGAACTGCCCGTAAACGAGAGTCATTCACGTCACAACGGGAGGCGATATGAACCGGATTTCCTCAAGAAACGCAGTCGCTTTTTGCGTCGCGCTGATCGCCGGCGTCGCGGCGTACGGAACCCTGAGAGCTCAACAGGCGGCGCCGTCCGTCAAGAGAACCGTCCTTCTCAAGCAGGACACGACGGTTCCGGGGCGCGAGGCCGTCATGGTTCTCGTGGATCTGCCGCCCGGATCGACGGAGGGCCGGCACACGCACCCGGCCGAGGTTTACGCCTTCGTCCTCGAGGGAACCCTGACGCTCGACATCGAAGGCCAGCCAACGAGAACTCTCAACCACGGCGAAGTCTTCACGGTCGCTCCGGGACAGATTCACGAGGGCAGCAACAAGAGCAGCGCCCCGGTGAAATTGTCCGCGGTGTTCTTTGCCGAGAAGGGGAAGCCGCTGACGACCCCCGTCAGTCCTCAGTAATCAGTCATCAGTTTTCAGTTCTCAGTTCTCAGTCAGAAGGCGGTGGTGTCCGCGACGCTGGCGAGCCGGCCGGCGGGGTTCGTGTAGACGCGGATCTCGCCCGTCTGCGAGTCGGTCACGGTGATCTCGTACTCGACGTTCGAGAGGGCCCCGTAGAAGACCCAGAACTTGCCGTTTACCGCGCGGCCGTCGACGACCTTGACGACCAGCTCGATGTTGTTCGAGGAGAAGAACCAGAAGTAGCCGGTGTCGCCCGTCAACGGGACCGCGGCCGCCTGGCCGCTCTGCGTGTTCGGCGATGCGACGCGCCACACCACTTCCGCGCGAAAGCGCCCGCCGTTCAGGCAGAGCGTCGTCGGGCCCGGGAGACACGGCGATGGGGGCGGATTCTCGAACGCGAATCCATTCTTGAGAGTTCCCGTCCCCACGCCCGGCACCGTCACGACGACGTCGACCGATCCCGCCGCGTGGGCGGGCACACGCGCCGTCAGGACGCCGCTTCCCGAGACGAGGACGTCGGTAGCCGGCGTGCCTCCGAAGAAGACCACGGCCCGGTCGGTGAAGCCGCTTCCGACGACGATGACGCTCGTTCCGCCGGCGGTGGAGCCCCGTCCGTCGACCACGCTCTTCAGACGAGGTGCGTCGGGCGCCGTCGACGCGAGGGTGACGGTCAGCGGAGCGCGCCCGCCCGCCGTCGGCGTGTTCGTGGAGAGAAGGACCCGGAGCGTCTGGCCGGCGTTGGCGGCGACGGAGACGTACGGCGTGCTCGCCGGATCCTCGCAGTTCCAGTCCGACGGCGATCCGCCGCGGCAGGCCTGGGGGACGGCCGCGTAGGGACCGCACGCCGCCCCCGTGTAGACCGAAATGACGGTGACGGCCTCCGCGCCGCAGGGTGAAAACCGGTACGTCCCGGCGGCGGCCGGGGTGAACTCAAACCACGTCGAGCCGTTGCGGCCGTTCGGCCCGAGACAGACGGGCGCGGGATCGCCGGCCTCGATCGTCCCCGCCTCGTTGTTCACCACGACGGTGTAGGGA
>JALYUA010000058.1 GCA_030854005.1 Acidobacteriota bacterium | reverse complement strand
TCGTAGCCCCAGAGCGTCTTGTCGTAGGCGGCCGTCTTCGGATCGAAGCCCGTGAAGAGGCCATCCTCGAACCCGAACTTTTCGCCGATGAGGTACGTGGCGTTCGTGTACGCCTGGACGTACTCCTTGTGGAAGCGTCCCGTCGTGAGCGCGTAACGGATGATCCCGAGCAGGAAGGCGATGTCGGACCCGGCGCGAACCGGCGCGTAGAAGTCCGCGACGGCGGCCGTCCGGGTGAAACGCGGGTCGACGACCACGAGCTTCGCGTTACGGGTCTTCTGCGCCTCGACGAACCACTTGAAGCCGCACGGGTGGTTTTCCGCGGGGTTGCCGCCCATGGCGAGGATGACGTCGGCATTCTTGATGTCGACCCATCCGTTGGTCATCGCTCCCCGTCCGAACGTGGCGGCCAAACTGGCCACCGTGGGGCCGTGTCAAACCCGGGCCTGGGAGTCTCGATACGGCACCCCCATGGCCGTGATGAATTTCCATTGGAGGTAGTTGAACTCGTTCGTGTCGGTGCAGCCGCCGATCATTCCGATGCCGGGCGTTCGGTTGACCGTTTCGCCTTTCGCGTTCTTCGCGACGAACGTTCTATCGCGAGTGTCCTTGATGTGCCGGGCGATCCTGGCGATCGCGTCGTCCCACGTGATGTCTTCCCACTTGTCCGAGCCCGGGCGGCGCACCTTGGGGTTCAACAGCCGGTTGGGGTTATTGATGTCATCCCGGAGAGTCGCGCCCTTCGGGCAGAGCGTGCCGCGGTTGATCGGGTGGTCGGGGTCGCCCTCGACATGGACGACGGCCGCGGTGGCGTTCTTCGCCTTGTCGCCGAGCGTGTGGATGATCACGCCGCAGGAGACGGCGCAGTAAGGACAGGTACTTCGCGTTTCCGTCGTGCGGGAGATTTTGAACTCCCGCATCTCGGCTCGGGCGGGCTGGACATCGAACCCCAGAGCGACCGTGCCACCGACAACCGACGCCTTCAAGAAACCGCGGCGGGTGAGCTCCATACTCGGGCCTCCTCGCGGGAAAACGGGTTTGCCTTCTTTTCGCCGCCTATTCCCTACCTGAGCGGGCGGATTGTCAAGCAGTTTGAGAAAGCGTTGAGAAAGTCTGGCGGCGGAGGTCTCACCGGCCGGCGGTGATCCGAATCGCGTGCGCGTAGACGTTGAACCGCTCGCCTCTCAGGAAGCCCACCAGGGTCAGTCCTGCCGCGTCCGCCATCTCGACGGCGAGACTCGAGGGGGCGGAGACGGAGGCGAGGACGGGGATTCCGGCGGCAGCGGCCTTCTGCGCGATCTCGAACCCGGCCCGGCCGGAAACGACCAGTACCCGATCCGACAGAGGCAGCCGGGATTGAAGCCACGCCGCGCCGACCACCTTGTCGACCGCGTTATGACGCCCGATGTCCTCGCGCAGGGTCTCGAGAGTCCCCGAGGCGTCGAAGAGGCCGGCTCCGTGGAGGCCGCCGGTCTGCGAGAACACCGACTGATCCGCCCGAAGGAGGTCGGGGAGCCGGATCAGGACGGCCGGATCGAGTCGAAAAGAGGAGGAAATCGGGGTCCGGTCCTCCGGGAGGACGTTGTCGATCGATGTCTTCCCGCACACCCCGCAGGCGGAGCCCATCACCGTGCGGCGCCTCAGGGACTCGCTGCGTTCGAGAGCCTGCGGCGAGACCGTCGCGACGAGGACGTTGGCCCGCAGCTCGGGATCGATGCGGGGGTCGGACGGCCGGGCGAGGTCCGTCAGGTCGGACCGGCGGATGAGAACTCCCTCCGCGAACAGGAGGCCGGCCGCGAGCTCCTCGTCTTGCCCCGGGGTCCGCATCGTGGTGACGAACGGCTCGGCCTGCGAAGCGCCGGGCGGGCGGAGACGGATTTCGAGCGGCTCCTCGACGGCGACGGAGTCCTCGCGCTCGAGCTCGGAGGCGCCGTCGCGGGCGATGACGCGGACCCGGTCGATGGATGGCATGAAGTTGTCAGTCATCCGTCATACGTTTGTCAGTCGTCGGTCATCCGTTGTCGGCGTAAGGGCTCCAACTCAAGACTGAAAACCGGGAACTGAGAACTCATGGAATCAGCAGCAGCTTTCCTGTGGTCTTTCTTCCCTCCAGCAGCCTGTGGGACTCGGCCGCCTCGGCCAGGGGAATCTCCCGGAAGATCCGGATCGAGAGCTGCCCGGCGGCGATGGCGCCGAGCACGTCCGCGGACCGCTCCGCGAGCTCCTCGGGGAGCGCCACGTAGTGCGCGAGGGTCGGACGCGTCAGAAACAGCGATCCCTTCTGGTTCAGGATCTGAGGATCGACGGGAGGGACGGCCCCGCTCGATTGTCCGAACAGAGCCAGCGTCCCCCGGATGCCGAGTGAGTCGAGGCTACCCTGGAAGGTATCCTTCCCGACCGAATCGTAGACCACGCGCACGCCCTTCCCGGCGGTGATCCGGCGGACCTCCTCCGAGAAATTCTTCGCGCGGTAGTCGATCGTTTCTTCCGCCCCGGCTTCCCGCGCCAGCCGCTCTTTCTCCGGTCCTCCGGCGGTCGCGATCACGCGCGCGCCGATCCGGCGCCCGATCTGGCACAGGAGAAGGCCCACTCCGCCCGCGCCGGCGTGGACGAGACAGAAGTCGCCCGCTCGAAGCGGGTAGGTGGCGTGCGTCAGGTAGTGCGCGGTCATTCCCTGCAGGAGCGCCGCGGCGGCCTGCCGGGTCGTGACACCTTTGGGAATGCGCACGAGCCGCTCCGCGCGGGCGGTCGCGTACTGCGCGTAGGAGCCCGCAAAGTTGACCGAGCCAACGCGGTCGCCGGGTGAGAAATCCCGGACTCCCGGCCCGAGGGCTTCGATCGTCCCGGCGCCCTCCGCTCCCACGGTGAAGGGCAGGGCCGACTTGTACTGACCGGTGCGGTGATAGACGTCGATGAAGTTGACGCCCGCGGCCTCGATGCGGACGAGCGCCTCGCCTTCCTTTGGCGCCGGAGCCGGTACCTCTTCGACCTTCAGAACCTCGGGACCGCCGACCTCCGAGACGCGAATGGCTTTCATGGCGGGAATCCTCGCACGATTGGGACGGCAGGCGGGAGGCGGAAGGCGGAAGGCGCGGGCCCCCCGGGCCAGGAAAACGGGAACGAGACGGCCGCGGTACCCCAGGGTCAACCCGATCGGGAATCGGGAATCGAAACGTTGACCAACGGAGGCCGGACAACAGACAGCGGACAACGGACAACGGATAACTCGCTGACAGCTGACAGCTGATAGCTGATAGCTTTTCCCCCCATGCCCCGGAGTGCCGCCTCCCTCCTTCGCGCCTTTGCCCTCAAGCTGCCCGGAGCGCACGAGGATTTTCCCTGGGGCGAGAGAGTCGCGAAGGTCGGCGGCAAGGTGTTCGTCTTTCTGGGAAAGACCGCGGAAAAAGGGGCCCTCTCGCTCGCGGTCAAGCTGCCCGCCTCGAGCGGCGACGCGCTCGACCTTCCTTTCACGGAACCGACGGGATACGGCCTGGGCAAGTCGGGCTGGGTGACGGCGACCTTCGCGCCGGGCGAAGAGCCACCCGTCGAGATCCTGACTTCCTGGATCGAGGAGAGCTACCGCGCCGTTGCCCCGAAGAAGCTGGTGGCGGAGCTCGACGGCCGCCAGTCTCCGGCGCAAAAACCGCGGGGGCGTCTTTCCGCCGCGAAGAAGAAGTGAACCGACGCCTGACCGCTGATAGCTGATCGCTGAAAGCTGAACCTCCATGGATCTCATCAATCCCATCGTGCGCCGCTGGCTCCAGGACGGGAAGGCGGATCCCGACGAGTTCTGGGCGCGCGCCGCGCGACAGCTTCCCTGGTTCCGCCCGTGGGACCGCGCCTTCTCCTGGGAGCCGCCCACCTTCCGCTGGTTCGAGGGCGGGCTGACGAATCTCTCTTTCAACGCGCTCGACTACCACGTGCAGAACGGACGCGCCGGGCAGGCGGCTCTCGTTTACGCCAACGAGAGGGGCGAGCGCCGGCTCTTCACCTACGCGCAGCTGCGGCACGAAGTCGTGCGCGTCGCGGCGGCGCTGCGCAGGCTCGGAATCGGAAAGGGCGACCGGATCACCATCTACATGCCGACCTCCCCGGAGGCGATTCTTCTCATGCTCGCGGCCGTGCGGATCGGCGCGATCCACATGGTCGTCTTCGCGGGATTCGGAGAACGCGCGCTGGGGGATCGGATTCGCGCCAGCGGATCCCGGCTCGTCTTCGCCACCAACATCACGTACCGCAAGGGCAAGGACGTGCGGCTGAAGGAAATCGTGGACGCGTCTCTCGAAGGCGAGCCGCATGACGTCGAGCACGTCGTCGTGTTGAACCGCGGGGCGGAGCCCGCTCCCATGCGCGAAGGGCGCGACCTTCTCTGGGAGGATTTTCTGTCGCGCGGAACGGGGCAGAGCGGCGCGCACATCCCTGTCGAGTCGAACGAGCCGGCTTTCATCCTCGCCACCTCGGGAACGACCGCGAAGCCCAAGCTCGCGGTGCACACGCAGGGCGGCTACCAGGTCCACGTCGCGAGCATGGGAAAGTGGTGCTTCGGCCTGCGTGCCGGCGAGGTGTGGTGGTCGACGTCCGACATCGGGTGGATCGTGGGGCACAGTTACATCGTCTACGCGCCTCTTCTTGCGGGCGCCACGACTCTGGCCTATGAGGGCTCGATCGACCACCCCGCGCCGGATGCGGTCTGGAAGATCGTCGAAGAGTTCGGCGTCACGGGGCTCTTCACGTCGCCGACCGCCGTCCGCCTTCTGATGCGCTACGGGGAAGAGCCCGCCCGCGGATGCGACATCTCGACGCTCGAGCGGGTCTTCTGCGCCGGCGAGGTCTTGAATCCTCCCGCCTGGGACTGGCTGCAGAACCGGCTTCTCCGCGGCCGCGTGCCCGTCATCGACCACATGTGGCAAACGGAGACCTCCGGCCCGGTCTTCGGAAATCCGTACGGACTCTCGCTGTTGCCGATCAAGCCCGGGTCCGCCACGGTGCCTCTGCCCGGGATCGACAGCGCGGTCATCGGCTCCGACGGTCTCGAATGCGCGCCGGGCGAGAAGGGAATCATGGTGCTGCGCCGCCCCTTCCCGGGCCTGACGGCGAGCCTCTGGGGAGAACGCGAGCGCTACGGCGCCGACTACTGGGACAAGATCCCGGGCGTCTACTACACCGGAGACTCGGCGCACGTGGACGCGGACGGCTACGTCTGGTTTGCCGGCCGGGCGGACGAGATCATCAAGATCGCGTCCCACCGCCTCGGGACGATCGAGGTGGAAACGGCCTGCCTCCAGCACGAGGCCGTCGCGGAGGCCGGAGTGACGGGGCGGCCGGACGAGCTGCGGGGCGAGGTGATCTCGGCGTTCGTGGTCTTGAAGCAGGGCCGCGTCCCTTCGCCCGCGATGCGGCAGGAGATTCTCGACACGATCCGCCGGGAGCTCGGCGCGGTGGCGGTGATCGGCGACCTGAACTTCGTCCACAGCCTCCCGAAGACGCGCAGCGGCAAGATCATGCGGCGCGTGCTGAAGGCCGTGACACTGGACCGCGATCCGGGAGACATCACGACGATCGAGGACGAAGGGTCGGTCGAAGAGGCGCGGCTCGCCTGGGAGGAGATGAAGGGGAGCATGAGGGGTTGAGCAGTCGCTCCTGGCAGTCAGCTATCAGCTTAGAGGTCGGAGCTTTGTCCGTGAGAGGCACGAAAGCCCTACCCAGTCCGTTGCCGGGTCACGAGAAACCCGGGACGGGACGGCTGAGAGCCGAGATCTGAAAGCTACTGTTCTTTCTCCCACACCAGCGACCGCCGAAGTTCCAGGCCGTCCCGGATCACCGGCGGCGGCTGCAGGGTCAGGCGGTTCCCGGAGAAGGAGAAGAACCTCTTGAGGTCCCGGCCGACGCGGTTCGGGATCAAGGCCACGTCGACGTGGTGCAGGACGAACCCGCCGGCTTCCTCGACGGTGTACCGGCCCGCGTACGCGCCGTAGCCGGCGGCGCTTTCCGCGCGTTCCGCGTCCGTCGGAGACTCCTCGCTCGCCCAGGGGGGCCGGCGGGAGCGCATGAAATGGACGGACACGAGCCCGGCCTCCGTGTAGAGCAGCCGGCCCTCCGGGTCAGGTCCGAATCCGGGGTGGTCTGCCTCCCTCCGGACCCCCCACCGCTCGCGGATCGAAACGAGACGCCAGAGTCCGACGAGCCGTTCGCGGGCGGTTGCCGGGGTGCTCACGGATTCGCTCCTTTCGCGGTTGAACCGATGCTATGCCGCGCATATCCTCCGCTTCCGGTCGCCGATGGCAGCCGGAGACGTCGCGTGCAGTCATATAGTTCCCTCAAAAGCCATTCAGTAAGGAGGAGCTTCATGAAGAGAACGGGATTCTTTTCAGCGCTCGCCGCGTGTCTCACCCTGATCCTCCCGGCTCCCGCGCAGGCGGCCGACCCCAACACGATCGTCTTCGGCGCCGCCATCTCGATCACGGGAAAAACTGCGAAGGAAGGCGAGTACACGCGCGACGGCTACCAGATCGTGATCGACAAGATCAATGAGATGGGCGGCGTCAAGGTCGCCGGCAAGACGTACAAGGTCGCGCTGAAGTTCTACGACGACGAGTCGAAGTCGGAGCGGACGGCGCAGCTCGTCGAGAAGCTGATCAACGAAGACAAGGTCAACCTGATCCTCGGTCCCTATGGATCGGGACCGTCAGGAACGGCCGCCCCGATCTGCGAGAAGTACAAAGTGCCGATGGTCGAGGCGAACGGCTCGGCGGAGAGCATCTTCTCGAAGGGGTACAAGTACACGTTCGCCGTGCTGTCGCCCGCGAAGCTCTACCTGCGCGGCCTGATCGACCTCGTCAAGGCGAAGGATCCCACCGCGAAGACGGTCGCCATCCTCGGAGAGAACGAGCCATTCTCGAAGGAGGTCGCGCAGGGCGCGGCGGACTACGCAAAAGAAAAAGGCTTCGACGTGATCTACCACGAGCTGTATCCCACCAACACCCAGGACGTGAGCTCTCTCCTGACCAACATCAAGGGAAAGAACCCGCACGTGATCCTGGGATCCGGGCATCTCCAGGATTCCCTGCTGATCGTCAAGCAGGCGAAGGACCTCGGCGTGTCTCCGCGCGCGATGGGTTTCTCGGTCGGACCGTCTTCCCCGGAGTTTCGCGAGAACCTGAAGGGGAATGCGGATTACGTGTACGGCGCCACGCAGTGGACCCCGGCGCTGCGCTATGAGGGCACGGATCCGTGGAAGACCCCGCAGGCCTTCGCCGCGGCGTTCACCGCGAAGCACCCGGATTACAAGTCGATCCCGTATCAGGTCGCGGAGTCGGCGGCCGCGGTCTGGATCTTCGCCAAGGCGGTCGAGAAGGCGGGCAGCCTCGACGGCCCGAAGGTCCGCGACGCGGTCGCGGCGACCGACACCATGACCTTCTACGGCCAGATCAAGTTCGACTCGAGAGGCGTCAACATCTACAAACCGATGGCCATCGAGCAGCTGCAGCCCGACGGAAAGAAGTACACGGTCTGGCCGGCCGCCGTCGCCGAAAAAGCCCCGCTCTATCCGATGGCCGCATGGGATAAGAGGTAAAGATCGGGAAACGGGAAACGGGAGAGGGGAATCGAAGGATGCGAAGCGCGTTCGTGTCCGCCGTCCCGGTATCCTCCCCGTTTCCCGGGCTTGGTTCGATATTTCGCAGGAAGACGGGCCGCAGGATCGGGAATCGGCGGCCGGGAGGAGAAATCGAATGATCGGAGTTTCGTTCGCCTCCGACACTCCGGCTTCCCGTCGTTTCCCGTTTCCCGTTTTCCGTTTCCCGGCCGAAGGTCCCTTCCCATGAGCTCCGCCGAGCTTTCTCAGGTCGTCGTCAACGGCCTGCTGTTGACGGGAATCCTCGCTCTCGTCGCGGTCGGGTTCTCGCTCGTGTGGGGCATCATGAACATCGTCAATCTCGCGCACGGCGCGATGATCGTGCTTGGCGCGTACCTGACGTTCGGGCTCCATCAGTGGAAAGGGATCGATCCCTTCCTTTCGATTCCATTCTCCATGGCCGCGCTCTTCCTGCTCGGGTACGGAATCCAGCGTCTCCTCATCAACCAGGTGATAAGGGCGCCGCTTCTCGCCACGTTCCTGCTCACGTTCGGGCTCGAGATCCTGATCGTCAACCTGCTCAACTACTTCTTCAAGGCGGACCTCCGCTCGGTCACGACGGCTTACAGCGGCTCCGGCTTCACCCTGGGGCCCGCGCGGGTTCCGTACATCCGGCTCGCCGCGCTCGTCATCTCCTTTCTGCTCGTCCTCGCGCTCGGCGCCTTTCTCCGGCGGTCGAAAACGGGACGCGCGATCCGCGCGACGGGGATGGACATCGACGCGGCGCGGCTGACCGGCGTCAAGGTGGCAAAGATCTATGCCATCACGTTCGGAATCGGCGCGGCGATGGCGGGCGCGGCCGGGTCCCTCCTCTCCCTTTCTGTCCCCTTCGACCCCACGTTCGGCGGCTCCTACACCCAGCGCGCCTTCGTGATCTGCGTGCTCGGCGGCCTCGGGAACGTCGTCAACGTCATCATCGGCGCGACGATCTTTGCGTTCGTCGAGGTCTTCGTGGGGGCCCGGCTCCCGGCCCTCTCCCAGGCGGTGACCTTTGCCATGCTGGTCATACTGCTCATCTGGAGACCGCAGGGGATCGCCGGGAAGTCGGTATGAACCGGCGCCGGGTCGTCACCTACGCGCTTCTCGCGCTCGGTTTGGCGGCTCTGGTCTTCCTGCCCCGGTTCGTCACGTCCTACAAGCTGCTCACGTACACGCGCCTTCTCCTCCTCGCGCTTTTGGCGCAGGGCTGGAACTTCATCGGCGGCTACACGGGATATGCGTCCTTCGGGAACGTGGCGTATTTCGGCATCGGGGCCTATACGACGGGACTCCTGATGATCGGCAAGTGGCACGTGCCCTTCTTCCCGTCTCTCTTCGCAGGGGCGGCGCTCTGCGCGATCCTCGCCGCGCTCCTCGGCCTGCCGATCCTGCGCCTCAAGGGTCACTACTTCGCCATCGCGACGCTCGGGGTCGCCGAGGCGAGCCGGCAGATCGCCGACACCTGGGACAGCGTCACGGCGGGCTCGACGGGGATCGACCTGCCTCTCAAGACGGAGGGGGAGTTCTTCTACTACACCGCCCTCGCGCTCGTGGTCGGCGGGATCGTCCTGACCGCCCTGCTCGTGCGGTCCAAGGTCGGTTACGCCTGGGTCGCCATCCGTGAGGACCAGGACGCGGCGCGGATGCTCGGGATCGCGACCACGCGGTACAAGACGCTCGCTTACGCCCTGTCGGCCGCGTTCTCGGCGCTGGCCGGGGGCGTGACGGCGTACCAGAACATCCACGTGACTCCGACGGACTTCTTCAAGCTCGATTACACGCTGCAGTCCATCATCGCGGTGGTGATCGGAGGAACGGGAACCGTCCTCGGTCCCCTGATCGGGGCCGGCATCTACCAGCTGCTCTCGACCTACGTGTGGACGAAGTTCATCGAGCTGCATCCGACCGTGCTCGGGATCCTGATCATCTTCTTCGTCGTCTTCCTGCCCCGCGGTCTCGTTACCCTCTTTCGCGCGACGCGCCAGACGGTGAGCACAGGCCGCGGCTTCCACTGGCGCGATCTCTTCGCGAATATCCGCGCGCACAGGGTGACATGAGCCTCGAGCCCGGCGGCTCCCGCGGAAGCGTCGCGCCCGGCGGCGCGCCTGCAAACGTTGCCCCCGGCGAGCCGCTGCTCGTCGCGACCGGAATCACGAAGAGATTCGGAGGGCTCGCGGCGCTCGACAACGTGGACCTCACCATCCGCAAGGGCGAGATCCTGGGCGTGCTCGGGCCCAACGGGGCCGGGAAGACGACCTTCGTCAACTGCATCAGCGGCCTCGAGAAGCCGACTTCGGGGCGCATTCTCTTCGCCGGGCAGGACATCACCCCGATGCCGAGCTTCCGGATCGGACGTCTCGGCCTGGCAAGGACGTTTCAGGTCGTCAAGCCTCTTCGCCAGCTGACCGTCCTCGACAACGTGGCCGTCGGGGCGATGTTCGGCCGGCGCGGCAGCGAACGCACCGCGGGGCAGGCGCGGGTCCGCGCGGCGGAGGTCCTCGAGCGCGTGGGCCTGGCCGCCCGGGCGAAACACAGCGCGAACGACCTCACCATTCCCGATCTCAAGCGGCTCGAGCTCGCGAAGGCGCTGGCCATGGATCCCGACCTGATCTTCTTGGACGAGGTGATGGCGGGATTGAACCCGGT
>JALYUA010000032.1 GCA_030854005.1 Acidobacteriota bacterium | reverse complement strand
GACCAGGCCGTGGCCGGGTGGGGCGGGGCGGAACATCGCGCGCACGGGGTGGCCGGAATGCAGTCCGACGCCCTCGATGGAGACGGTCGTTCGGAGTGTGGTCTGGGATCGCAAGCAGTTCGTTCCGCCCTCCGGCGTCGCAGCATCGATGCCAGCTTTGGCGCGGGCCGCGCACTAGTTGCAACTCACTCGAAACATGAATGTTGTGCGATCAGACCCGGCAGCCCGCGTTCCGGGTCTGTGGCTGGCGCACCACAACTCTGTGGCCCCCGCGCCACCGGCGGAGCCCGAAACTCGATCCGTTACACTCGGAGGAAATGCTTCCGCAGCGGCTCGAAGAAGTGGTGGCCGGCATCCTGGCGGAGTCCCGGGCGGCGTTACGCGTCGCCCGCGCGCGCTGCTATGCCGTGGGCCCGTCGGGCGACTTCCGGCTCGCGGGATCGTACGGATTCGTGTCGCGCTTCGGGCCGGAGGACTTCCTGGAAGCCTCCCATCCGCTGGTCGACTGGGTGCAGCATCACCGGCGCCCGGCGTACGCCAACTCAGCCCGGGAGGCCGGGCGCCTCGCGGCGTCGATGGAGCGGGAGCAGTACGCACGCATGCTCGCGGCGCCGGCGTACGTGGGATCCCGGATGGTCGGAATCGTCGAGCTCCAGGACAAGCTCGAAGGCGCCTTCTTCGCGGCCGAGGATCTTCGCGCCGCCGAGAAACTGGCTTCCCGCATCGCCGAGGTCCTCGAGTCGTTCAACGGAACCTCCGTCGCCGCACCCGAGCCGCTGGCGCCGGAGGACGCGGAAGCTCTCTACCGTCCCGGATCCGACGGAGGCTCGCTCCAGGAGTTCCCGTCTCCGCCGGCGCTTTTCTCCTCGGGTCCCGAGTGGGACGACGGGCCGGCCGAGCTCCCGGTCCCTCCCGCCTCCGCGGCGCCGGCGCCGGCCCGGCCTCCGGTTCTTGGCGGCCGGCCCGTGCCGCGTGAGGAGCTCGTCTTCCGCGGTTTCTGGAGCTCGCTTCTGCTCGCTTCCGACATCGACGCCGTCGCGTTTTCCAGCTGGACCCGTGACGCCGTCCACATCCAGATCGGGGCACGCCGCGCGCTGTCCGGGGACGCCCGGATTGCGCTTCTCGAGAACCTGGCGCCGGTGGTCGCGTCGGCGGCGCCTGACCTGCGGCCTCCGCACCAGAAGCGGTTCTCGACCGAGTTTCCACTCGGGCGCGGCGATGGGGAAATCCAGGGCTTCGCCGGAATCCAGACCTCGGTGATCTCTCCGGGGGTCCGCACGCTGCTCGTGAGCCTCCTCTTCTCCCGGCCTCCCGACGAAGCGGGCGAGGAGGCGCTGAAGGAGGTCCATCGCGGCATAAGGGCGGCGGTTCTCCAGTCGGCGTCGGGCGAGCGATACCGGCAGTCGTACCGCAGTCTCGTCAAGTCGCTCCTGGAGCCGGGTGCCCGGCCCTACCCCCAGCTCAAGGCGCATTCCTACGCGGTCGGCGCTCTCTGCCGGCGGTTCGCCACCGCGCTTCGCCTTCCCGCGGAGGGTATCGAGCAGCTCACGGTGGCCGGGCTCCTGCACGACATCGGGATTCGTGAAGTCGAGATTCCGTACGAGCGGCTGGCGGGACGCCGGCCGCTCGACCTCCAGGAAGTGGCGCTCGTGCGGCGGCACGCGGTCATCGGCGCCGACATCCTCGAGCGGATCGAGTTTCCGTATCCGATCGCGCCTCTCGTCCGCCACCATCACGAGCGGTACGACGGCGCAGGCTATCCCGACGGTCTCTCCGGCGACCGGATCCCGTTCGGCTCGCGCGTGCTCGCGATCGCCGAAGCGTACGACGCGATGACGGCGCCGCACTCGTACCGCTCGCCCATCGCCGTCGAGGCGGCGCTCGACATCCTCACGGCCAAAGGGGGGACGCAGTTCGACCCCGAGCTCGCGCGCCGGTTCTGCGAGCTGCTCCGTAGCACCGCCCCGCGCTCGAGCCGCACCGATCTTCCGGACTCGCTCCGGTGAAGGAGGCCGGAAGAGGGCGCCCGGCGGTGGCGAAGGAAAAGAAAACCTCGCCGATCGCCTCCAATCGCAAGGCGTTCCACGAGTACTTCGTGGAAGACCGCATGGAGGCGGGAATCGCGCTCCTGGGCTCCGAAGTGAAGTCGCTGCGCGAAGGGCGGGCGCAGCTGAAGGACTCCTACGTCCAGTTCCGCGACGGCGAGGCCTATCTCGTCGGGGCCCACATCTCTCCCTACGGCTCCGCCTCGTGGACGAACCACGCGCCCGAGCGCGACCGCAAGCTCCTCCTGCACCGGCGCGAGCTCGCGAAATGGGCGTCCGCGGTCGCGACGTCCGGAGTGACGTGCGTGCCGCTTTCCCTCTATTTCAAGGGCTCCCGGGCGAAGGCCGAGATCGCGCTCGTCAAGGGCAAGAAGCTGCACGACAAGCGCGACGCGATCCGCGACCGCGAGCTCAAGCGGGAGGCCGACCGGTCGATGCGGAGGAGATGAGAGGCCGTCCGCTGTCAGCTGTCAGCTGTCAGCTTCTCAGTCAGAATCTGCCCACTGTGACCGTTCCTTTCTCTCTCCGCGACTATTCCGACCGGGACTTCGATTCCATCGTCGCGCTGGACGGCGAGTGTTTCGAGCCGGGGATCGCGTATCCGCCGCATGAGATGCGCCGGTTGCTTTCTCTTGCCACGCGAGAGGGGGTGATCGCGGAATCGGGAGGGACAATCGCCGGATTCTGCCTGGGATACCGATCGCCGCACGGGGTTGGTCGCATCATCACTCTCGACGTGAGAGCGGATCATCGAAGGGGGGGCGTGGGTCGAGCTCTCCTGGAAGAAACCATTCGCCGGCTGCGTCAGGCCGGCGCCGGCGAGACGGTCCTTGAGGTCGACATGCGAAATGCTTCCGCCATCGCCTTCTACGAGCGCCTGGGCTTTCGCCGGCGTCGGACCATCCCCGGTTACTACGGGCCGGACCGGCCTGGCATCGAAATGTCGCGAAAGGCCGTGGCGCCGTGATCGGGGTTCCGAGCTGACAGCTGAGAGCTGAGAGCTGAGAGCTGACAGCTCTATCTCGCCGCCTTCTTCCTCTTCTTCGGGCTCATCTTCCGATTCTGCCGGAGCAGCTCGAAGAAGCGTTCCGCGGGCACGGGCCGGCTCACGAGGTACCCCTGCATCTCGTCGCAGTGGTGGGCGCGCAGAAAAGCGAGCTGCGGCTCGGTCTCGACGCCCTCGGCGACCACGGTCAGCTCCAGGCTGTGCGCCATCGCGATGATGGCCGATGCGATCGCCGCGTCGTCGGGGTCGGTCGTCACGTCCCGGACGAACGACTGGTCGATCTTCAGCCGGTCGATCGGGAAGCGCTTCAGGTAGTTCAGCGACGAGTAGCCCGTTCCGAAGTCGTCCATCGAGAGCTGGACGCCCAGGTTCTTCAAGTCCCACAGCGTGCTGATCGATATCTCCGCGTTCTGCATCGCGTTCGACTCGGTGATCTCGAGATCCAGAAACTCCGGCGCGAGGTCCGCGGCGTCGAGCGCCGCCTTCACCTGGGACACGAGGTCCGCCTGCTGGAACTGCCGCGCTGAGAGGTTCACCGCGACGGAGAGCTGCGGGTATCCGAGCCGCTGCCATTCGCGCACCTGAGCGCAGGCCGCCCGCAGCACCCATTCTCCAATGGGGACGATCAGGCCGGAGACTTCCGCGAGCGGGATGAACTCTCCGGGCGCGAGCAGCCCCATCTCGGGATGCTCCCAGCGGATCAGCGCCTCCGCGCCACGGATCTGGTTGGTCTCGAGATCCACCAGCGGCTGATACTGGAGGACGAGCTCCTCATGTTGAATCGCCTGGCGGAGGCGGCTTTCGAGCGACAGCCGCTCGAGGGCGCGTGAGTTCATCGCGGCCGTGTAGAGCTGGAAGTTGTCGCGTCCTTGCTCCTTGGCGCGGTACATGGCCGTATCGGCGTTGCGGACGAGGGTTTCGGCGTTCTCGCCGTCGGCGGGATAGATTGCCACGCCGATCGAGGTCGTCAGGAAGAGCTCGCGCCCGTCGATCACGAAGGGGAGCCGGATGACGCCGAGAATCTTCCGGGCGATCTTGGCGGCCTGCTCGTCGTCGGCCATCCCCGGCACCAGCACGGTGAACTCGTCGCCGCCGAGCCGCGCCACGGTATCGCCTTCCCGCACGCAGCTTCCCAGGCGTTCGGCGACCCGTCGGAGCAGCTCGTCGCCGATGGAGTGGCCGAGCGAGTCGTTGATCACCTTGAAGCGGTCGAGGTCGAGGAACAGCGTGGCGAGCCGGTCTTCGGAGCGCTGCGCGTTCAACACGGCCATCCGGAGACGGTCCTGGAAGAGGAGCCGGTTCGGAAGGCCCGTCAACGCGTCGTGAAACGCGAGGTGCTTGACCTGTTCCTCGGCCCGCTTGCGCTCGGTGATGTCGATGACCGTCCCTTCGATCATCTCCGGCTTCCCGTCGACTCCTTCGATGACGCTCCCGTTCTCGAGGACCCAGACGAGAGTCCCGTCCCGGCGCCGCAGGCACGACTCATAGTTCGACAGGGAGTGGCGCTCCCGCAGGCGGTTGACGGCGGCCTCGCGGTCCTCGGAGCTCCGGTAGAAGTCCCACGCGGGCTGGCCGAGCACCTCTTCGCGCGAGTCGTACCCGAACATGCGCGCGAAGGAGTCGTTGCAGTCGAGGATGCGGCCCTCGAGAGTCGTCCGGTAGACGCCGGCCAGGTTGCGCTCGAAGAGCGTCCGGTAACGCGTCTCCGAGGCGCGGAGGGCGTCCTCGGCGCGCTTGCGCTCGCTGACGTCGCGGAAGCTCCACACGCGGCCCACCGCCTTGCCTCCGACGCGCTGCGGCCGCGAGAGCCGCTCGAACACGCGGCCGTCCCGGAACTCGACGACGTCGAAGCTCTCCGCTTCGGGAGTGCCGCGGAGCGAATCGACCATTGCAAAGAAGGTCGCGGGATCTCTCATCTGTCCGGCGGCCGCCGCGAGCACCAGCCGGTGGTCGCTCCCCTCGAGCGAGCCGGACAGGCGCCACATGTCCCGGAACTTCTGATTGAGCGTCAGGATCCGCTCCTCGTCGCCGACGACGAGAAGGCCGTCCGCCGTCGCCTCGAGCGTCGCCCGCACGAGCGACAGGGAGGCTTCGCGATCCTCTTCCGCGCGCTTGCGCTCGGTGATCTCGACCAGGGTTCCCTCGATGATCAGCGTGCCGGGCTCCGGGCCGTCGACGAGGCTCTCGTTCTCGAGGACCCAGACGATGCTCCCGTCCCGGCGGCGCATTTTCTGCTCGTGATTGGTCAGCGAGCGCTTCTCCCCGAGCCGCCGGATGGCTTCCGTCCGCTCCTCCGGGTTCAGGTAGAAGCTCACCGCGGGCATCGCCAGGACGTCCTCCGGCGTTTCGTACCCGAAGATTCGCGCGAAGGCGGTGTTGCAGTCGAGCACGCGCCCGTCGAGCGTCGTGCGATAGACGCCGGCGAGGTTCCGTTCGAAGAGCTGCCGGTGGCGGGCCTCGGAGTCTCGCACCGCGTGCTCGGCGTCGCGGCGCTCCGTGACGTCCCGCGCGATCACCGTCAGGAGCCGGCGGCCCTCGCGCGGCGACTCGCCGAAGGAAATCTCCAGGGGGACTTCCCGCCCGTCCGCGTGACGTCCCGAGAGCGCCAGGGCCTCTCCCGGCGCCGTCGCTTTCCAGGTCGTCGGTCCTTCGGGGCCGCCGTAGGGG
>JALYUA010000018.1 GCA_030854005.1 Acidobacteriota bacterium | reverse complement strand
GGTCGAGACCTGGGGGCTGCCCGACGATCTGCTGCGGCCCGTCGCGGTCGCCGCCGTGAAGGGCGCGCTGCAGTCTCATGCGCCCGAGACCATCAACTACGTGAACGCGTTTCATGCGGCGCAGGGGCGCGGCGTCTCTGTGTCCGAGACGCGGCACGAGGGCGCCGGGACCTACGCGCGGTCGATCCGGGTCTGCCTCTCGTCGGGCTCCGGGCCCGGCACCACCGCGGACGCGACCCTCTTCTCCGAGACGGACGCGAGGGTCGTGGCGGTCGACGGCCTCCCGCTCGAGTTCCGTCCGGAAGGCACGGTGGTGTACCTGCGCAACCGGGACGTGCCGGGCGTCGTTGGCAGCGTCGGCACCATCCTCGGCGACGGAGGCGTCAACATCGCCGATTTCTCTCTCGCCCGCGGAGAAGGCGGGCGCGCCGCGGCGGTTCTCGCCGTCGATTCGCCGCCCTCGCCGGAAGTCCTGGAGCGGCTGCGCGCCGCGCCCGCCGTCGAAGACGTCCGCGTCGTGACCTGGTGAGCCGGCTCCGCGTCGTGATCCTCTTCGGAGGAAAGTCCGTCGAGAGCGAAGTGTCCCGGATCTCGGCCCGTACCATCGCGGGAGCTCTCGACCCGTCGCGTTACGAGGCGATCCCTCTCGCGGTCGGCGCCGACGGACGGTTTCTCCCGGCCGCCCATTCCGCGCGGCTCCTCGCGGAGGCGAAGGTCCCGGATCGGTTTCTCCCGCCGGACGCCGCGTCGCCCGAGTCCGCGGCGATCGTCCCCGCGGAGATCGCCCCGGGCCGCGCCGATCTCGTGTTCCCGATCATTCATGGCTCCTCGGGAGAAGACGGGGCGCTCCAGGGCTTTCTCGAAATCCTCGGGCTGCCCTACGTGGGAGCCGGCGTCGCCGCGTCCGCCGTCGGGATGGACAAGGCGATCTTCAAGTCGCTGCTGCGCGACGCCGGGATCCCCGTGACGCGAGGCGTGACGGTGAGGACCGCCGAGGAGCTGTCCGCGAGCCCTTTCCCCCTGCCCGTCTTCGTCAAGCCCGTCAACGGCGGGTCCTCGGTCGGCGTGACCAAGGTCAAGCGCGCGGAGGATCTCGCGGCGGCCATCGACCTCGCGCTGCGCTACGACGACCGCGCCCTCGTCGAGGAGGGAATCGACGCCCGGGAGATCGAATGCGCCGTCCTCGGAAACGACGACCCGCGCGCGTCGGTTCCGGGCGAGATCATCCCCGGACGCGAGTTCTACGACTACGACGACAAGTACCGGGAAGACAACGCGCGATTCGTCATACCCGCGGATCTGCCCGGCGACGTCGCCGAAGAGGTCCGCCGCATCGCCCTGGCGGTTTTCCGGACGGCCGGGGTCTCCGGGATGGCGCGGGTCGATTTCTTCGTCGAGCGCGGCAGCAACCGCGTGCTCGTCAACGAGATCAACACGCTTCCCGGGTTCACCGCCATCTCGATGTACCCGAAGCTGTGGGAGGCGAGTGGCCTGCCGCTTCCGAAGCTTCTGGACGAGCTGATCCGGCTGGCGCTCGAACGCCACGCGCGCCGAGCCTGCCTCTCTCACGAGCCGCCCGCCGGGCTTCTCTGAGGGCACGCCTTTCGTGACCTCCGGCACATGCGCCGGCGGCCGCGTTCTCCCATCATCCCCGCGGAGGAACAACTCATGAAGAGCAGACGTGTCGCGATCGCGCTCGCCGCCGCTTTCGTCGGGCTCGCTTCGGTTCCGGTTTCCGGAGGCGCGGCCGCCGGCGGGGAGACACGCTCGTCGGACGACCGCGCCGCGGCGGAGGTGGCGCGGCTCGGGGGATCCTTCGAGCGCGACGAAGCGGCGCCGGGAAAACCGGTCGTTCGCGTCGACCTCCATGGATCGAAGGTCACCGACGCGGATCTCGAGGTCCTGAGCGGCCTGAAGGGACTCCGCGCTCTCGACCTGCGGCTGACGTCGATCGGAGACGCGGGCGTCGCCCATCTCTCCGATCTGACCGCGCTCGAGACGTTGAACCTGTTTCGCACGCAGACCGGCGACGAGGGGTTGTCGCGTCTTTCGCGGCTGAAGGAGCTTCAGACCCTGATGCTGGGCAGCACCCGGATCACGGACCGAGGCCTGGAGACGCTCCGTTTCTTTCCGCGGCTGAAGAAGGTGAGCCTCTTCCGGACCGATGTCTCTGACGCCGGAGTGCCGGCCCTTTCGACGCTCGCGAATCTGGAGACCCTGCTGATTACGGGCTCGAAGATCTCCGAGGCGGGGGCGCGGCAGCTCCAGAAGGCTCTGCCGCGCCTGCGCTTCGGCGAATGACCCGGGGCACTCAGTTCCAGAGGCGCTTGTACCACTTGCGCGTGTCGAGCTCCGCCGCCGTGACCCCCATGCTCCGGCGCACCTCGTCCGCGCTCCAGCCCGTCAGCGCGATGACGTTTCTCGCCTCGTTCTCGCGCCGGGAGCGCAGCGAATCGCGGTAGTCACCGGCGTCGCAGGCGATCGCTCCCGCGAAGGGATGGTGCAGGACGTAGCGCGCCTGGAAGTTCTGCCGGTCGGCCGTCTCCTGAAACGCCAGGTCTTCGGGAAAGTGCGCGGAGTCGTAGCGCACGTGCAGCCGCGTCAGGAAGACCTCCGACGCTCCCGATCCTCCCGCGCCCGCCGTCTCGGGAAGCCAGAACACCCCGATTCCCTTCAGCTCCGCCGCCGTCAGCGGCTCCGCGGCGCAGGGATCGCACCAGCCCATGTCCCAGGCGTACTCGGTGAACACCGCGGCCGACCCTTCGTGCTTGACCTGCCGCGAGAAGAGCGCGCGGTAAAAATCCGGAAACCGGTCCTTCACGAAAAGCGGAACGTCCATGTCGGAGGGAAGCCGCACGGTGCGGTAGTTCGTCGCCTCGACCCGTCCCTTGCGCGTCAGGGTGTAGACGAAGAGCTCCTGCGCCCCGTTGGCGTTGACCATCCCGAGCCGGATCGGAAGCATGAACTTCGGCGACTCGTACGCCACCTGGATCGGACGCAGGCTCGAAAAGCCGAGGCGCGACTTCTCGCCCAGGTTCACTTTCGCGACGAAGAAGCGCATGTTCTGCCGGACGTAGCTGTCGAGCACCTCCGCGGCGCCGGCGGGAATCCGGTATCCGTTCGACTGCAGCCATTTTGCGAGACCGCCGGAGTCCTTCGCCGACAGGATCAGGATGTCGTACTCGCCCACCGTGTATCGGGCCTCGATCGTGACGCCGAGGCTCTTGTCCTTTTCCCGGGCGGCGGCCGCCTGCGGAAAGACCGCGCCGTTGGCCGACATCTTCTGCATCTCGTCGCGCTGCCGGCAGGGGTCCGGATCGTGGTACTCGACGAGGCGCGGCGAGGAATACGCGTCGAGCCTCATCAGCAGCTTCGGGTCGCCGATGTGGATCTGCTCCTTTTCGATCCGCGTCGGCACGGGGATGACCACGGCGAACTCCTTCGGGTCGCCCTGGAAATCGCTCCCCATCGTCAGCACCGTCCGGTTGCCTTCGCGGACCAGCGCGACCTGCGAGGAGCGGTTAAAGAGCTTCCCGTCGGCCTTCGCCACGTAGAAGCCGCAGAAAGCGCGAGCGGGCCGGGAGGGAGCCAGAGCGAAGAGACACAAAGCGAGGGCGTAGAGCCAGGAGCGGCGCATGGAAATCTCCTTTCATGCGAAAGCGGACGACTCGTTCGGAGGACTGCGGGCCGGGCAGGAGGAGGTCGAAGAGAGGCACCAGGAGGGACCCCAGCGCGAGGGACCAGATCGCCCCGTTGGGACGGAAGAGGCGGAACTGCACGTACGCCGCCCCGAGAGCGACGAGGGCGCCGAAGAGGAGGCGGCCCGCGCGCGAGTCGGGCGTCGTCTTCGGGTCGGAGATCATGAAGAACGCGAAGAGCAGCAGAGCGCCGCTCTCCAGCCGGTGGAGCGGGATCGTCAGCGGCTCGTGCAGCGCGGCGGACCGGCCGAGGACGAGAAGCAGGAACGTCGCCAGGAAGGCGAGGGTGACGTCTCCGCGGGCCGCGCGCTGCACCACGAATCGACCCGCGCACGCGATGAAGAACGCGAAGAAGGCGGCGTTGCCCCACTGGCCGGAGGAGACCCACGCACGCCCGCTCACCGCGAGAATCGCTGCCAGGGCGATGTTGGTCGGATTGAAGAGGTGTTTGCCGTTCCACCGCAGGAAGAACTTGCTCGCGATCGCGATGCCCGCGGCGGCGGCGGCGATGCCCGCGGAATTCGTGCGCAGAAGAAGGCACAGCGACAGGGCCGAGATGAGCGCGCTCCAGGGGTCGAACGCCGGGAGCCGGAAGAGGCGCGTGCACGCGAGCTGCGCGCCGAGCGCGGTCGCGACGAGGAGGGCGGCGCGGGCGGGGGAGACGTCGAACGAGAGGACCGTCATTCCGTAGGCCAGCAGGACCGTCAGAGACGCGATCTGGAAGAGGCGCGGGTCCTTCGTCGAAAGCGGCGCGATCTCGAGCATGCGGGGTGGGACACCGCGCCGGGAGGAAAGTTCCGGCCGGCGGCAGCCGGCGGCAGCCGGCGGCCCGGGCCACCGGCCCGGGAGGCGGAAAGCGGGAGCCGGAGACGGGGGAGGCGGGAGCCGTAGACTTTGACGATGGCCCGAGTGTCGGAAAGCGAGCTCTCCTTCGGACTCCTCGGCAG
>JALYUA010000304.1 GCA_030854005.1 Acidobacteriota bacterium | reverse complement strand
GCAGGGGACCAACCCGCGAAACCCGGAAGCGTACGAGCTCTTCCTGCGCAACGCCGGGGTGTCGCACGACCCCGCTCCCAACCGCGAGGCTATCGCGATGCTCGAAAAGTCCGTGCAGCTCGAATCGACCTTCGCCCCCGCGTGGCATTTGCTCGGGCTGCGGTACTACTACGAGAGCGAGTACGGCGGCGGGGGGGTCGCGCCTTACGAGAAGGCGCGGGCGGCGTATCAGAAGGCCGTCGCGCTCGACCCAAACCTGACCGAGGCCGCCGCGGAGCTCGCCATCCTGCGCACGGAGGGAGGAGACCTCGAGGGAGCGTGGGACGACGCGTCGAAGATCGTCGAACGGCGGCCGGACAACGCCGAGGCTCACCACACCCTCGGGTACGTCCTGCGTTATGCGGGCCTTCTCGAAGAGGCGGCGCGACAGTGCGAGATCTCGCTGGCGCTCGACCCGAAGAACTACCAGTGGCGTTCCTGCTCGCTCAACTTCATCCTGCTCGGCCGCTTCGACCGGGCGAGGGAGTTCATCGCCCTCGACGCGGGAAGCCAATGGGCGGACAGCGTGACCATCGGACTTCTCCTTCGCGAAGGAAAACCGAAGGAGGCCCTTCAAATCGCCGAACGGGCCCCGAAGGACGGATCCGTCTTCGACACGCAGTGGGCAATGCTCGTTCGCTTTCTTCACGGCGCGCCCGCGCCGGAGGTCAGGGCCGCGGGCCTCCAGACCGCGAGAGCCGCCGCGCACCTGCGCGACGCCGAGCCCCGCTACTGGATGGCCGGGATCTTCGGCGTCTGCGGGTTGAACGACCTCGCCCTCCAGCAGCTGCGCCAGTCCGTCGAGAGCGGATGGGTGGCTGTGATCGCGATGGACCGGGATTCGACCCTCGCGAACGTCCGCCGGGCGCCGGAGTTTGCCGCGATCCGCGCGGCCGCCCTCGAACGTCAGGCACGGTTTCTCGCACACAGGAGCGGAAAGAAATGACACACTGCATCAAAAGGCGCCGCTTCGGCGCCGCCTGGCTTCTCCCCGCCTCCGTCCTGTCCCTTCTGTCGGTCCTGTCCGCCGGGTGCGCAAGCTCACAGGCGGTTCGCAAACCCGCCGAGCCCGCTCCCCTGTGTCGGGGCACGCTTGGGATCGAGGCGGGATCGATCACGCGGGACTTTCGGAAAAGGCTCGCGCTTCCTTCCGGCGTGTCAGGCGCGGTCGTCGTCGAAGTCCTTCCCGGCGGGCCGGGAGCCGCCGCGGGGATCCGCAAAAACGATCTGGTGCAGGAGGTCGGAGAAACACGCATCTCCGATGAATGCGATTTCATCGACGCCGCGAACGGTCGAGCCTGCGATCCCGTCCGCGTCACGCTGCGTCGAGACGGAAAAACGGTTACGGCGACGCTCGTCCCGGTCTCGCAGGAGCCTTTCTTCGAGAGCGCCTGCCGCGCGGGGATCGCGAGCGGCTGTTTCCGCCAGGCCTGGGCGCTCGGAGGCCGCGGCGGATCGCGCGAGCGCGCCCTGGAGCTGTATGAGGCCGCCTGCCGGACGGGCTCCGCGGAGGCGTGCGCCTACGGGGGCCTCTCCCTTTCGGACATCGCGGCGCGGAGCCACGAGGCGCCGCCGATGCTCGCCAGGTCCTGCGATCTCGGGAGCGGCGCGGGCTGCGCTCACCTCGGATTTCTCCATGCGACCGGAAAAGGCGTCCCGCGAGACGACCGTCGTGCGACGGCCTTCTACGTCCGCGCCTGCGACCTCGGCGACGCCCGGGGTTGCTACAACGTCGGGCTGATGGCTGAGGACGGGCGCGGCATGCGCGCCGATCTCTCCCTCGCCGTCACCCGGTATCGCGAAGCGTGCGACTCCGGCAGCTCGACCGCGTGCACCAACCTCGGGTTTCTGTTCGAGAACGGGCGGGGCGTGGCGAAGGATCCGGCGCGCGCCCTGACCCTGTACCAGCGCGGTTGCGCGGGAACGCGGTGCCAGCCCTCGAACCTGGGGGGCTGCGTGAACGCGGGCCGCGCCTACAGGGACGGGATCGGAACGGAAAAGAAGCCTTCCCGGGCGGCTCAGATTTTCGAGGAGGCATGTCATCGCAAGGCTGAGCCGGACGACGTCGGCTTCGCGGGAAACAGCTCCCGGGCCTGCTCGCTGCTGGGAGGGCTTCATCTGGCGGGCGACGGGGTGGCGAGGGACTTCGACCGCGGGAGAGAGCTTTCCGAGATGGGATGCGCGCGCGGAGACGCCTTCGGGTGCTTCAACGCCGCGGTGGTCTTCACGAGCGGTCTGGGCGTCTCGCCGGACCTCGTCAAGGCCGCGAGGTTTCTCGATCGCGCTTGCGAGGCGGGCGACGCGGAGGGCTGTCACGATCTCGGCCGCGCCTACGAGAAGGGCGCCGGGGTCCCCCGCGACCGCGCCCGGGCGGCGGGGTTGCTCCGAAAGTCGTGCGGCCTCGGCTTCCAGGCGGCGTGCGCCTCGAAGAAGAAATGACGTCCAGTCGGCCCCGGGCGCAACGGCTGTTCACTCCCCTGGAAAATCCCCTCCTTCGACCGTGACCTTCGCCGCGGGAATCCCGGAGAGATGCAGGTCCCGGGCGACCGCCGGCCAGAGGTCCCGGAGGGTGCCGTCTTCGAGATGCCGCTGCCAGATCGCGGCGCCCCAATCCCGCCAGCCGGCCCTGGCGACGATCTGCCCGATGACTTCCGGGAGCCAGTAAGGGACCCGCGGAGCGGCGAGCGCTGCCTGGATGACGGACACGACGGTCCGGTCCAGATCGGCGTCCCGATAGCTCGAGAGCAGCCGCAGGAGAGCCGGCAGCGATTCATTCGCCGCGGGGGCGCCCGTGAAACCCGCCGCGATCGCCCCGGCTTCGGAGGCGGTCAACGCCCCCTCTTCCCCGGAAGCGCCGACGAGAACCTCGAGCTCGAAAAGAGTCATCGCGCGCAGGTTCCGATCCGCCGAGGCCGACACGAGCCATTCTCTCCGCCGGATCTCATCGACGGGCCCCGACTCCTGAAGCGAGAGGGCAGACGCAATGAGATCCCGCACCGAACGCGCCTCGGATTCTTCGGGTGTGAGAATCGCCGAGGCGTCCCCGACCGGAAAGATCCGGCCGAGCCGGTGTGCCTCCCAGGCCCGCTCGAAGGCTTCTCCCGCGAGCCGGTCCGCGTGGGACGGGCCGTCCTGCACGGTCTCCGAGAAGTCGTCCTCTGGTCCTTCTGAGTCCACGTCTGTTCGGCGGAGGGTCGACTCCCCTCTCTCCAGAAACATGACGACGGTCTTTCCCGCGGAGAGCCGGTCGCGGAAGCCTCCCGATCCGAAGTGGACCTTCAGCTCCCGCGCCCGAGGCCCCTTCCAGGTCTCCAGAACCTCCAGGACAACGACGTCGCGCTCCAGGGAATCATGCGAAATGCGTGACGGGGCGCCTTCCGGGGAGTCCTCTTCGAGCCTCTCGACCCGTGCGAGAACGATCCAATCCGCCTCCTCGATCGCCGTCCACGCCGGCGTCCAGGAACGGAGGCTGCAACCCGACGCCGGAGAGGCGTCGAACGCCATGAGCGCGATCAACGACGAGGCGGCGAGCATGCGTCCTGGGTTCATGGGAGCCTCCCTCTCTCCCGTGACACCGGACTCCGCGGCCGGGTTCCCGTGCGTCGCGCCTTCCTACTTGAGGCCGACGAGCCTTTCTCGCGAGGAGTCCTCCCGGGTCTCGAGATCCCGCCTTTCGCGCTTCGTCTCGCGCACGAGACCTCGAACTCCGCGCACGGCTTCCTTCAGGCGCGCAGGGCGGGTGTAGAGCTCGTAGAGGAGGTCGCGCATCACCGAGAGGAGAACGGTCGCTCTCTCCCGGTTGATCTCGGGAAGCTCCGCCCGGGAGCGACCTTCGGGAGGGGTCAGGATGCGCCTCAGGAGGGACTTCCAGTCGTCGGCGAGACCCAGCAACCCCATCGCGTCGTCGAGCCGCGCGATGATCGGAGCCGGTGAACCCGCGCCCACGGTGTCGTCGCCCATCGCCTCGATCGCTCTCCAGCACAGGAAGGCGAATCCGTTGAACGCGCCCGCGCGGAAACAGTCGAGCGCCTCCGCCATCGGGGCCCGAACCGCGGACGGCGCCGAGCCCATCTCCAGGGTCAGACCGAGGGGCGTCAGGAGCCGGGGATCCCGCACGAGAGGCACGTCGGCGTCGGACCACGCGTTGACGGTCCACTCGATCGCGATGGGAGAGAGACAGAGATCGCACGCATAGCTGGCGGCGAAGGTCTTCACTCCGGCGAGGCGGGAGCCCGGAAGAAGCGTCGTCGTCAGGGTGAAACGGGTGCCGGAGCCGCACGAGGGGCATTCCCCCTTCGGATGCAGATCGGGGAGCGGCGCGATCGGCTGGACTCCGTGAAACTTCAGCATGGGGTCCGGTCGATGCAGACCGCCGCCGCCCGCCGGATCGAGCCGGCGGGCGGAGCGGACTGCGGGACTTCTCAGAAGCTGACTCGAGCGCCGAAACGGACCGCGCGTGCGTTCTGGATCTCATCGATCGAGCCCGCTGCCGCGCTGCAGGGATTCGCCGAAGTGCAGAAGGTCGAGGCCGGAAGCGACGAGTTCGCCGGAGCCGGCGTCGCGTCGTTCTGCCTCTGGAGGATCGTGTTCGCGTTCAACGCGTTGAAGAGCTCGAGCGACAGCGTGAGAGAAGCCTTGGACGCGATCGCGACCACCTTCTCGAGCCGCAGGTCGAGGTTGTAGACGTTCTTCAACCGGTTCTCACCGTTCAAGAGCACGAACCGCGTGCCCTCTCCGTTGCCCGTGTCCACCTGCACGTAGTACGGGTTCTGGTAGCCCTGGCGTCCGTAGAGGTTCGCCGCGACGTTGAACTGGAGCGGGAGCTGATAGAGACCCGTCACGTTGAAGTTCCACTTCGACCCGATCCAGACCTGGCCGAAGCTGCCGCTGCCGACGGACTCCTGGTACACCTGGGTGTTGTTCGCGCACGTCGGCCCGAGGGGATTGCCCGGGAACAGGCCGCCGCCCGCGTAGAGCTGGTTGGTGGGATCGATGCAGCCCGACGCGGAGTTCTTCACCTTGTTCTTCCAGTCGTTGTACGAGAACTGCGCGTGCGCCATCCACTTGTTGGCGAGACGCTTGGTGAGCTGCAGCTCGACGCCGTTGTAATCGGTCGAGTAGTCGGGGCGGTTCGTGACGAACTGTCCGCCGTTGAACGAGACCGGGAGACTCCCCTCCGTACCGTAAACCGGCCCCACCGTTCCGAGAAAGCGGCCCGTGTAATCGACCCCTCCCATTCCGTTCAGCGGAAGAGTCGGATCGCCTGCCCAGACCTGGTTGTAGTTCGCGTTGGTGACGTCGATGTACGGGGACCAGATTACGTCCTTCCGGTGCCGGTACGTGTAGTTGCCTCCGACCACGAGCTCGGGAAGCACCGCGAAGTCGAGTCCGACGATGAGCTCGTCCGTCTTCGGAGACTTCAGATTCGGATCCATGGCGTTGGCCGAGGACAGGCAGCTCGGGCACGTGGCATCGAAGCCGCCACGGTTGCTGATGAACTGACCGAGCTCGCCCCGATCGACGGTGTGGTTGCCATTGGCGTCCTTCCACCGATAGCGCGCTCCCGGGGGGACCGAGGCGCCGAGAGGGTTGTCCCACGTGAGGACGCTGCCGCCGAGCTGGTCCGCGTAACGCGCGTAGGACGCGCGCAGGTC
>JALYUA010000300.1 GCA_030854005.1 Acidobacteriota bacterium | reverse complement strand
GTCGAGGGGAACCTGACCGTCAGCGAGCTCTTCGGACACAAGAAGGGAAGTTTTACCGGCGCGTCCTCCGATCGCCGCGGCTGCTTCGAGACGGCCGACCGGGGGGTCATCTTTCTGGACGAAATCGGCGATCTCCACATGAGCGCCCAGGTCATGCTCCTCCGGTCGCTCGCCAACGGCGAATTCCAGCCGCTCGGCTCGGAGGTCACCCAGTCGGTCAACGTGCGGATCGTCGCCGCGACGAACCGCCCCCTCACTCAGCTGATCGCCAGCGCGGGATTCCGGCACGACCTCTACCACCGCCTCTGCTATTTCCTCATCCGCGTGCCGGCCCTGAGGGAACGCGAAAACGATTGGCTGTTTCTGCTGGAGCACACGCTTCACAAGCTCTGCGCGCAATACGGAGCCGTGCGCCGGTTCTCCCCGGCGTCCCTGAAGATGCTGGAGGACTACGACTGGCCGGGCAACGTGCGCGAGCTCATCAGCGTGGCCACGACAGGTTACGCTCTGGCCGACGGCGAGCTCATCGAGCCGGAGCATTTCGTCAGCCACCTTTCCGAAGACCGCGAGAAGGATCCCTTCCGGGACCTCTACGCGAGGATCACCGCGGACGGCGGGAGCTTCTGGGACCTCGTGCACGGGCCCTTCCTCGAACGGACGTTGAACCGCGCGCAGGTCAAAGCGCTCGTTCGCAAGGGCCTCGTCGACGCGGGCGGAAGTTACAGGCAGCTGCTCGATATTCTTCGGCTGGCGCCCGGCGACTATCAAAGGTTGATGGATTTTCTCCGGCACCACGACTTGAAGCCCTGACGGGTTTCACGCGTTAGAGCGCTGGCGCAGGAAATGGAGCCGCGCCTCCATGCGCGAACGGCGTTGCCGTTCTAAACATCTGGAAAATAAAGACTTATCGAATGGAGGCCATGGCACCCGCCGTGCACTCTCGAGGGGCAAACAGCGATCTCAGCCACTTACGGCTGAACATCAAAGGAGGTTCTCATGGCCGACGTCACACGCGGAGAGATTCAGGACCTGCTCGGAAAGTTCGCGGCGAACGACCCCAAGTACCGCGAAGCTCTCATGAAGGATCCGAAGGCCGTCATGGAGAAGCAGCTCAACACGACTCTGCCCTCCGGCATGAAGGTGAAGGCGGTCGAGGAAACGGCCGACACGCTCTATGTCGTGGTGCCTTTCGTCCCCAAGGCCGGCGCGGAGCTCTCCGACAGCGCGCTCGAAATGGTGGCGGGCGGGTTCCTCGATCACAACTGCAATGAAGCGAAGGGCGGCATCAACACCCACGTCGAAATCAAGCTCGTCTAACTCCCTCTCCGCTTCATCGGAACCACGCGAGGCCACCTTTCCGGAATGGAAGGTGGCCTCGCTCTTTTGAGGGAGACTCCCTGACTTTCGACGCAATCGCGGAGATCGCCGCGCGCGCGATGAGCCTGGACGAGAGGCTCGCCTTCGCCGGTCCCGTCCACGCCCATGCCCTGGAGCCCGGCAGTGACCCCCGGCTCGACGGCTGGTCGCGCATGGTCGCGGCAGGGCGCCGGGAAGTCTTCGCCCGCCGTCTCGCGTGGGACGGGCTCGATGAAGCCCGTGTCGCGGCCGCCCTGACGCTCCCCGTCGCGTTTGCGAACGGCGAGCTGCCTCCCTGGATCTCGTTCTTCGAGTCCTACCTCGCACGCGCCGCCCGCCTGGACCTTCCGCGTCCTGCCGCCGATTCCGCCGCCGTGTTCCCGGAGCTGTGGTGCCCTCTCGTCCTCGACGCCCGAGAGCGGCTCATCGCGAGGGCGGGCGGCGATCTCGAGTGCCTGGCCGCGCCCGCGCGCGAGAGGCTCGAGTCGCTCCTGCTCTCCCAGGCTTCGGCTGTGGGGGGACTGGCTGTCTTCGAGATGTTCGCGGCTTATCGAGCCGGTCGCGGAGCCACCCCACCGTATCCGAGCGTCAGGGACGCCTCATCAGTCTACGAACGCTTCGTCGCGGATCTTCTGGGCGGAGGCCTCCTCCCTTTCTTCCGGGATCACGCCGTCCTCGCCCGCCAGCTCGCGGTCCTCTCCGAGACGTGGGTCGAGACCACGGCGGAGCTCGCGGCGCGCCTCTCCGCCGACCGCGCGGCGCTGTCCCGGCGCTTCGGAGCGGCGGGGCCCGTCGTCGAGATTCTCCCGTCGCTTTCAGACCGGCATCGGGGAGGCCGCACGGTGAGCGTCCTCCGGTTCGAAAACGGCGCGGCCGCCGTCTACAAGCCCCGGGATCCCGGAGCCGAAGTGGCCTGGAACGAGTTCCTCTCCTGGCTCGATGAGCACGCCCCTCTGGATCTGCGGCCCGTCGCGGCCCTTCCGCGGGACGGCTACGCCTATTTCGAGCTCATCGAACGGGGAGCTCTCGCTGATGAAAGCGCGGCGCGGGCTTACGTGCGCCGATCGGGCGCCCTCCTGTGCGCCGCGTGGCTCATGGGGCTCGACGACCTCCACGTCGAGAACGTGATCGCGTCGGCGGATGGGCCCGCCATCGTCGACGCGGAGTCCGTTCTCCAGCCGGAATTTGCGTCGAGTCCGGGAGCGGAAGCGGGCGCGATGGGACGCTTCGCGCGCGGGTGGCGCCAATCGGCCCTCCGCTCCGGCCTTCTCACGTCGCCCCGGGTTGCCCCGTCGGGCGCTCTCTCGGAGCTGTCGGGATTGCGCGGCGGAGCGGCAGCGGCGCCGGCCGCCGTGCGGTCGGTTTTCTCCTGTCTCAACACGGATGCGATGGAGCGGACCGCCGAGCCGTGCCCCGCGCCGCCGATGAACAACCTTCCGATCTTTCATAAACGCGCTCTTCTGCCGGACGATTTCCCGGACGAGCTCGAGAGCGGGTTTTCGGATGCCTATCGCGCGGCGATCGAACATCGCGACGCGATCGCCGCGCCCGGCGGTCCCCTCGAGGCATTTGCCGGCACGTCGACGCGTCTGGTTCTCCGCCCGAGCGAGGCGTATGCCCGCCTTCTCCTGGAGCTCGCCGCTCCGGGACACCTGCGCGATGGCGTCTCGCGCAGCTTCGCGATCGACTCTCTCAACCGGGTCTTCCGCGAGGACGTGGAGCCGCCCGCGCTCTGGCGCCTGACCCGGGAAGAGCGCGGCGCGTTGGAGCGCCTCGACATTCCGCACTTCCGCGTCGCGGTCGACGCTCGCGAGATTCGCGTGGCTGGAGGGGATCCGATTGCAGGCCGCATCGCGCGGTCCGGCCTCGAGGCCGCGCGCGGCCGGCTCGCCGCGATGTCGGAAGAGGGTCTGGAGTCTGAGGTCGGATGGCTCCGCTCGAGACTCATCGGCCCCGACGCGAGGGGCGTCGGCTTCACCGCCTCGGAGCTCGTCGGCTTGGCGCGCGGGATCGGGGAGGATGTGCGGGAGATCCTCGGGAGGCGGGCATCCGCCGGCGGGGCGCAGGCGGAGATGCGCCCCGGTCTCTACTCGGGGGCCGTCGGCATTGCCCTCTTCTTCGCGGGGCTCGCGTCGGTCGCGAAGGATCCGTCGTTTCTGGAATCGGCCCGCGCACTCTGCCGTCCGGTCGGGCGAGTCCTCGATGCCGGGAAGGAAGACGGGCCCCCGAGCCCCGGGGACTCGATCGGCGCCGCCGACGGAGCGGGCTCCGTCGTGTACGGGCTCGCGGCCATCGCGGCGATCTCCGGCGAGGCCGACTTCCTCCGCCTGGCGCGGCGGGCCGCCGCGCGCATCACGCCAGCGCGCATCGCCGACAGCCCGATTCCCGACGTTGAAGGCGGCGCCGCGGGCGCGGTCCTCGGTCTTCTGGCGCTCTACCGGCTGACCGGCGATCCGGAGGCTCTGGCGTCCGCCGTGCTGTGCGGCGACTCCCTGCTCGCGGGGGCGACTCGGACCCCCGGCGGCGGGTGGGGCTGGGCGGCGCCGGGGGGAGAGTGTCTCGCGGGCTTCGCGCACGGGGCCGCCGGCATCTCTCTGGCGCTCGCCCGCCTTTCCGAGGCGGTCGCCGGAGATCGGTTTGCCGCTGCCGCCCGGGAGGCCCGCCGGTACGAGGAGAGCCTCTACGACGCGGGGGAGGGCAACTGGCCCATCCTCTCGGCCGTTCCGAGCCGACCGGCGGTCTTCATGAAGGCCTGGTGCCACGGCGCTCCCGGAATCGCACTCGCCCGCGCGGGAATGCTTGCCGGCTCGCCGGATGAGTCTCTCTCGCGCGAGCTCGAGCGGGCCATGTCCGGCGCGATGACGACCGGATTTCTCTCCACGGACCATCTGTGTTGCGGAAACGCCGGGCTCGCCGAGATCCTCCTGGCGGCCGGGCAGGCCGCCGGACGCGACGACTGGCGCGGCGCGGCGGCCCGCCGGCTGGCCGCCCTGCTTCACGCCGCGATGGCGCGCGGCAGCTTTCGCCTCGGAAACGAGGGGAACGATCCGGTCCCGGCCGACCCGGGGTTCTTTCGCGGGCTCTCAGGCATCGGATACGCGCTGCTGCGGTTCGCCGCGCCGGATTCTCTTCCCTGCGTGCTGCTGTTCGAAGAAGGGCCGCGCGACGCCCGCGGCCTTGACGCCGCTCGCGCGCCGATGCTACGTTTTGTTCAGTCCCTACATCGAAATTCTTCGACGGCGCCTTCGGCCGCCGGCAAAGGAGTCCGCAGATGAACGCGTTGCCCGCGCGGTTACGCTCGGTCGTTCTCCTGATGGCCGCGTCGTGCGGTCCTCTGCTCGCCGCGGACGCGCGCCGGGACGCTTCGCCGCCGCCCTACGACCCTCCCGTCCTCACGTTTCCCGATAACCGCATTTCCCTGATCGACGCCGTACGGCTCACGCTCCGGCACGATCCGAACATCAAGCTGTCCGAGCAGCAGACTCGGCTTCAGGAAGGCGTCGCGCAGACGGAGACCGGACGGTTCGACCTCACGCTCCTCGGCAATCTGAATTTTTCGCTGACGCAGACGGCGCTGACCCGCTCCCAGGTGATCGCGGAAGAGAAGCGGCGCACCGACATCCAGAAAACCATCTCCGACATCACGCAGACCCGCGATACGGCGACCAACGCCATCGGCGAGTATCAGAGACTCGCGGCCGATCCCACCGGGTTCCGGCTGACCGACACGGGCGAGCAGACTCAGTTCGACGTCCTCAATACGACCATCCGGAATACCGCCGATCCGGAGGTCCGCGCCCTCTACGAAAATCTCCGGACGGACCTGATCGCCCGCGGGCTCGCGACGAACCAGCAGATCTTCAGCCGGTCGCTGACCGAGCTCGCGATCCAGCAGCAGAGGCTGGCGGATCTCGGTCCTCTCCCGAAGGAAAACCAGAGCATTTCCGGCACCATCGGTCTCCAGCTCGTGCAGCCGGCCAGAAACGGCATCACGCCGGGGGTCATCTTCAACGGAAGCTTCGAGTCCGACCGGTTCAAAGGGAAGAGGAACAACGCGGACTTCGGAGGGAAGGGCTCGGAAGACGTCTACAGCTATTCCGTCGGGTTCACCGTCGATGCGCTCCTCCTCCGGGGGCGCGGCATAGACGCGACCGGCGCTCCGGAGCGTGCCGCGCTCATCGACTACGACGCGAGCGAGCTCACGTTCAAGCACTCCGCGTCCGTCAGCGTCCTGAACACGATCGCGGCCTACTGGAGCCTGGTCGCGGCGCAGGAACAACTCGACATCGCCAGGAAGTCCGTCGAGCTCCAGAACCGACGCGTCGAGGTCACCAACGCGCTCATCTCGGGGGATGAGATCCCGCGCTCCGAACGGGCGCGCGTGCTCGCCAGTCAGGCGGGGGATCAGAGCCTCGTCTTCAACGCCGCCCGCGCGGTCAACGAGGCGCGGGTCAACCTGGCCCGCGCGATGGGTCTGTCGGTCCTCGAGGAGGCGAACGCACCGCTCGCCTCCGATCCCTTCCCGGGGCCGGCCGACCCGGCGGTTCTTCGCCGCGCGAGCCCCGATGAGCTGATCACGAGCGCCGTCGACCGTCGCTACGACCGCCTCGCGGCGCGGAAGCTGATCGAGTCCGGTGGAGTCCTGCTGCGCGCCGCGGAGACGGACCTGCGCCCCCGGCTGGACCTTCACAGCCAGATCACCGCCGGTACCGTCGCGGAGCGGCGGATTGGAAACACGGGACACGGCTGGAGCGCGCCGAGCTTCTCGGTCGCCCTCGACTTCGAGAAGCCCTTCGGCAACCACGCCGCGAAAGGCCGGCTCGAGCAGCGGGACGCCACGCTGAAGCAGCGTTCGATCACGGCGACTGACCTCGACCGCAACATCAAGGCGAACGTCGTGCAGTTCCTGCGGTCGCTCCAGGAAACCGCCGACCAGGTCCAGAGGGCGCGCGAGGCGGTCGACTACTACGGCCGGACGATCGAGTCGGAGAACGAAATGTTCCGGAGCGGGCAGTCCTCCCTCATCGACACGATCCTGACGCAGCAGCTCCAGACGGGCGCTCTCATCACGTATGCGCTCGCGCGGCAGCAATACGCCACGCTGCTCGCGCAGCTCCGGTTCGAGAGCGGGACGCTCGTCCGCGAGGGCCCTCGTGACGCGCGGATCGAGCCAAATGACCTCGTGACGCTCCCCTTCGCGGGTGGGATCGCGAAATGAAGCGATTTCTGGCCGGCGCGATCGTCGCCCTGGTGGCAACCGGGTGGGCGATCGCGGACACTCGGTATCGTATCGAGCTGCGGGGCAAGCCCGCGGTCGTCTCGAAGGACAAGCCGGTCGAGCGCGGGACGATGCTTCTGTACCACCGGGTTCCCGACGGCGTTCTCACGAGCGTCCCCCTCGAGGAAGTCCTCCGGGTCGAGGCGTTCGAAACGGCACCGGCCGCGCCGAAGACCACGGCCCCCGCCGTCTCTCCAGGAGCCACGGTGCGTGCGGCCACACCCGTCGGGACGGCGCCCGTGCCGGCCGCGACGCGCCGGGAGACCGCCGCTCCGGCCGTGACTCGGAGAGTGACGCCGAGCCCCGCGCCCGCGACGACGCCTCGTTCGGCGGCGCCCGCTGGATCCGTCGCGCCCTCTGTCCCGCCTCCGGTCAAGCCGACCGCTCCGGGCGTTGCCGCGCGGGGGACCGCCACGGGCGTTGCCGTGGAAGGGAAGTCCGCCGCGATTCCCGCTGATACGCGGCCGGGACGCCGCCGAGTGTCGGGCAAGCCGGGTGCGCCGCTTCGCCGCCGCGCGGAGCCGGCGCCGGGATCGGGCGCCGCCTTCAGCCAGTTTCCTCCCCCCTCCGCGCCGACGGGCCCCTACGCGCCGCCCGAGCCCGCCGCCGAGAGGATCCGGCTGACGGAAGCCGTGCGCCGGACTCTGGATCTCCAGCCCCAGATCCAGCTCGCGCGCCAGGACGTCGCTCTGCGTCTCGGCCTGTACCAGGAAGCGCTCGGCCAGTTCGACAGCACGGTCGTGTTCATGCCGTCCTACGATCGCGCCATCGGTTTTCTGCTTCGCGGCCCGCTCACGCCCGAGGTGCAGCGCCGCTTCGCGCTGAAGACTCTCGGAGACGTGCTCGCGCAGGTCTCGACGGACATCGAGACGTCCCTGGCCCAGGGCAAGGCGAGCTCCTTCCAGTATTTCGGCCCCTGCTCGGGCTCGACC
>JALYUA010000222.1 GCA_030854005.1 Acidobacteriota bacterium | reverse complement strand
GTGCACCAGGAGGCGCGCGAGCATCGGCAGTCCGAGACCCACGATCACGCCCAGGAAGGATCCGACCGCGCCCAGAAGAAGCGCCTCCAGCAGGAACTGCCGCAGGATGTCGCGCCGCCTCGCGCCGACGGACATCCGGACGCCGATCTCGCGGGTTCGCTGTTCGACGGACGCGAGAAGGATGTTCATGATCCCGACGCCGCCCACCACGACCGAGACCGCCGCCGCCACGATGAACGCTGCGATCAGGCCGAACGAGATCGTTCGCGCCACGCGAATCACGGTCGTCATGGTTTTCACCTTGAAGACGGAGCCCCGATGATGACGGTCGCGAAGGATCTCCTCGAGCGCCGACGCGGCGGCGGGAATCTGCGAAAATCCGCGGACTTCCGCGAAGATCGTGTCGACGCGCCTCGTCGGCGTGAAGAACCAGGCGACCGTCGTCGGAATGAAGAGGGAGTAATTGGTCACTTCCCCCTGCCCCATCGTGTCCACCGGCTTGTCGAACTCTCCGACCACTCGGAACGACGTCCCGAGCGTCCGGATGCTCTTCTCGGCGCCGTCGTCGCTCCCGAAGAGGTCCTGATAGAGCGGATGGCTGACGACGCAGACGCGCGCCCGCGACGTCACGTCGTCTTCGTCGAGGAACCGGCCCCGCAGGATCCGGAGGTTCTTGCGAACGTTCGGATAGTTGGGCATGACCCCCAGCACGGAAACGTCCGCGGACCGCGACTGGACCGAGACGTTGCCGTGCAGGACCACGAGAGGCGTCACTCCGGAGAAGAGGTCGTCGCGGGCGCTGACGACCCGGACGTCGGCGTCGGTGATCTGATCGTCGAGACTCCGCGACACCCCGGACGTCACGGTGCCCTGGTAGCTCGCCCAGACTAGGTGCGATCCCACGCCCTCGATCTGGGCCATCACGAATCGGCGTCCGGTCAGGCCGAGCGCGACGATCACGATGATGGCCGACGTGCCGACGATCAGCCCGGCGAGCGTCAGGGCCGTCTGCACGGGATGCGTACGGAAACGCTGAAGGGCGGTGTCGAACGTCTCTCCGGTGAGCATCGTCGTCTGTGCTCTAGGAGCGCGGCCGGGGCGAGACCGGAGCGCCGTCGGACAGCGGCTCGCCTCCCGGCAGGATCACCACGTTTCCCTCCGCCAGCCCGCGGGTGATCTCGACTTCGTTCAGCCCGATGAGGCCCACCGAGATGTCTCGGATTTTCGCCCTTCCTTTTTCCAGGAGATAGACGAAGCGGCGGTCGCCTTCCCGCAGGAGGGCGGCGCGGGGAATCACGAGCGCCGACGCCTTCTCCCCCACCACGATCTGGATGTTGACGGACGCGTTCCGAGGCAGCGAAAGCTTCGAATCGGAGACCTCCCCGACGACCTCGCCGACCTGGCGCCCGCCGAATTCGCGGACCCCGGAGGGCACTTCGAGGACGCGGCCGTCCCACCGGCGGTCGGGGAGGCCATCGAACGTGACGATGAGACGCTGCCCGGCGGCGATCCGCGGGAGATCGGGCTCGTCGACGCGCGCCCGGACGCGGATGTGCTGCGGGTCGGCGATGCTCGCCACGACCTGGCCCGCGGCGACCGGCTCCCCCGTCTTGCGGGGCAAGCCGTAAACGACGCCGTCCGACGCAGCCCGCACGCTCAAGCCCGCCGCGCGCCGCTCGAGCTCCCTCGCCGACGCGTCCGCGATCCCGGTGCGCGACGGCCCGCGCGCGCCTCCGGAGAGCGACGCGAGGCGCGCCTGCGCGATGCGGAGACGGTCCTCGGCCTGACGCGCGGCAAGCTCCGAGTCCTCGACGGCAGCCGCCGGGATCGCGGACTGCGCCAGGAGCCGGCGGTTGGACTCCGCGACGCGGCGGAGATGGTCCGCCTGCCTCTTCGCCTCCGTCACGTCTCCCTCCGCGCGGACCCGATCCGCGGCGAGCTCCAGCGCTGTCGCGCGAGCGGAGCCCGCCGACACGGAGAGCTCGGGACTCTCCAGCCGCACGATCTCCTGAGAGCGATGGACCCGGTCGCCGTCCTTGACCAGGATCGCCGCCACGGTGGCGGCGTCCGGCGCCCGGAGCTCGCCGCCCGGAGGCGGCTCGAGAGTTCCGTCGGAAAGGATCGGAACGGCCAGCGCGCGGCGCGAGGCGATGGCGGTCGCGACCGGGGGGCCCGAAGGCCGGCGAAACGCGACGACGGCCAGAACGAGGGCCACGGCGGCGACGGCGGCCGCGATCGCCACCCGGAGCGGTCTTCCCTCCGGAGACCTCTCGTTCACGGGAGCGACGCCGAGCGCTTCACTCGCCGCCCGTGCGCCGGCGCGCGGACAGGTCCTCGATGGTGGCGCCGCCCTCGTAATAGTCGAGACCGGAATGGTTCAGCACTTCCTCGCCCACGAGGATGCGAAGCGTGTTCGACAGCTTCAGGTGCTGAATGAACAGATCGTGCTCCGGCTTCAAATCCGGCCGCGACATCGGCGACTTGAAGTAGAAGGAGAGCCACTCCTGGATTCCGGCGAGCCCGGCGCGCTGCGCGAGGTCGAGAAAAAGAATGAGGTCGAGGGCTACGGGTGCGGCGAGGATCGAGTCGCGGCAGAGAAAGTTGACCTTGATCTGCATGGGCTGCCCGAGCCAGCCGACGATGTCGATGTTGTCCCAGCCCTCCTTGGCGTCGCCCCGAGGCGGGTAGTACTCGATGCGCACCTTGTGAAAGTAGTTCCCGTACAGCTCTCCGTACATCTCGGGCTGAAGGATGGCGTCCAGAACGGACGTCTTGCTGACCTCTTTGGTGCGGAACGACCCGGGATCGTCGAGCACCTCGCCGTCGCGATTGCCGAGGATGTTCGTCGAAAACCACCCGCTCAGTCCCAGCATGCGCGCCTTCAGCCCCGGGGCGATGATGGTCTTCATCAGTGTCTGCCCCGTCTTGAAGTCCTTCCCCGCGACGGGAACGCCCTTCTCGAGCGCGAGCTCCGTCATCGCCGGGATGTCGACGCAGAGATTCGGCGCGCCGTTGCCGAACGGAACGCCCGAGGAGATGGCAGCGTAGGCGTAGATCATCGACGGCGAGATCTCCGGCGCGTTTCGCTCGAGGCCCCTTTCGAACGCCGCGACGCTCTCGTGGACGGCGGCCGGCTTCGCGTAGACCTCGGTCGAGCCGCACCAGAGCGCCACGCACCGTGCGAGCCCGTTGGCCGTCCGGAAATCGTCGATGTCGCGCATCAGGGCGTCGGCGAGGTGGCGCTTCGTCGGAGCCGACTTGACGTGGGGCCCGTCCAGGCGACGCACCCACTCCCGATCGAACACGGCCGGCCACGGCGAGATCGCCTCGAGCTCGGGCCGGACCTTCTCGAGCATCTCCGCGGGAAGCACGCCGGCCGCCAGCGCGGACTCCCACGCGTTGTCCGGGAAGATGTCCCACGCGCCGAACACGAGGTCCGAGAGACCGGCGAGCGGGACGAGCTCGCTGATCGGCACGGAGCGGGGGCTCGTACGCTTTCCGAGGCGGATGCGCTGCATCTGCGTGATCGAGCCGATCGGCCGGGCGAGACCCTTTTCGATGAGGCGCACGCCGGCGATGAGCGTCGTCGAGACCGCGCCCAATCCCGGCAGAAGCACGCCGAGCCTGCCCTTCGCGGGCGCGATGTCCCTCTTCAGATCCGGATAGAAAGATGGTCCGTCCGTCATGGGAGATCCCTTCCGAGGCGCCGGCCGGACGCCTCGATCGTGAGGAGCGCGAGAAAGAACAGGGGCGCGCCGATCGCGGCCATCGACAGGAACCAGCGCGCCTTGCCGAACGCGGAGAGTAGGACGACCAGGTAGATGAAATCGCGACGGGCGAGCATGTCGGCGAAACGCGAAAGCCGGCTCTGTGCGCGGCGCGTCACGGAGGTGAACTGGGGGCGGTCCGCCGCGCCTCCCATGGCGTACCGCGCGACGAAGCCCGCCGAGAGAAGGGTCCCCGCGATCGCCATCGCGCCCGCCACGAGGGGACGGGCGTCCGCCGCGTCGCGGCTCCATCCCGCCGCGAGGGACGCGAAGACGGCGCAGTGGACGACGTTGTCCCCCCAGAAGTCGAGGATGCCTCCGAGGCGGGACTCCTGAAATTTCAACCGGGCCAGCTCTCCGTCGCAGCCGTCCAGGATCGAGTGGAGCAGAAAAAGAAGCGCGCCGGCGAATTGAAATCTCGGCTGGGACGATGCGAAGAAGGGGGCGCCCGCGAGCCCGACGGCGACCGACACCCCGGTCATGAGGTTCGGCGTCATCCCGGTCGACGCGAGCCGCCGCGTGACGGCGAGAGAGATCCGGCGGTTGAAGTGGCGCGAGAAGAATCCCTCCGTGTCCTTGATGAGGCTCTGCAGCAGCCGGGTCTCGACGGCCGGCAGGCCAGCGCGTGTCGAGAGCTCGATCAGGTCCGCCGCCCCCGCAACGTCCCTCCAGGCGACGGGAGACGCTCCGGGAGTGCGGCGGGCCTCGTCACCGGCGCCGGCCGATCGGGCGAGATGCTCCACGGCCTCGTCCGAACGCGGCACGTCGTAGACCGAAAGGGCGGACGCTTCGCCGCCGTCTGAAGAGTCGGGGCTGTGGCCCGACTCCGGCGGCGCGGCGAGCAGGGCGCGCAGAAACCCGGCAGTTGGAAGGACGCCGAACCGCAGGACGACGAGCCGGGCCGGGCCGCCGGCGTCGAACGGGCGCTCCTCGCGCGCGACCCGTTCGGCCGTCGTTCCGGCGAGGGCCTCCGAGAGCCCGGGCGCGTCGGCAAACAGGATGCGCGAGAAGCCCGCGCGCTCCGCCACGATCGCGACCCGGCGGGCGAGCGCAACGCCGAGCACCGGGGTCTGCGGCGAGACGTCGGGCGCCGGCGGAGAGGAGACCCAGAGGACGCCGCGGGCTCGAGAGGTCACGATCGCTTTCCCCGTCTCGGGCTCACGCCTCGGAAACGGCCGGCGACGGAGCCCTCTCCATCGCGCGCGTCCCTCGTTCGGAGGTGGCCTGTCGAAAGCGGGACGCGATCCACGACGCGATCCGGACGGAGGCCGTCTCGCGATACAGGGCGAAGCTCGGCCACGCGTTCAGGTCGATCAGGATCGGGATCCCGTCGCTTCCGACGACGGCATCGCCGCCCCAGACTTCGAGACCGAGAGCGCCCGCGGCCTTCCGGGCGGCGGCAGCGAGACGGTCGACGTCGAAAGGATGGCGCGCCAGCTCCTGGTCCCGGTGGTAGAACCACTCGAACCAACCCGCCTCTCCCGTGGACGGATTCGGCGCGGCGGAGCCCAGGCCGTAGAACTTGACCAGGTCTCCCGGCACGTGCTCCTGCAGAAGCGCGCGGCGGATCCCGCGCCGCGCGAGGTCTCGCAAGGCCGCGAGGCCCTCCTCCCGGTCCCGGGCGCGCGAGACGTCGCTCGTC
>JALYUA010000208.1 GCA_030854005.1 Acidobacteriota bacterium | reverse complement strand
CGCCTCCCGCCTCCCGCCTCCCGCCTACCGCCTACCGCCTACCGCATTAGTAGTACGGCTCCCAGATCCAGAACACGAGCTCCGCGAGCCGCTGCGCGAAGCCGCGTTTGTCCCACGCCTCATAGGTGATCTCGCGGCATCGCTTCCTGTCCTCTTCGAACATCGCCTCCATCCTTCCGGCGAAGCCCCTGTCGTAGAAGGCGAGGCTCTCCTCGGCATTGCGGCTCATCGAGCGAGCGTCGAAGTTGATCGACCCGATCGTCGAGTACAACCCGTCGACGACCATCGTCTTGTTGTGCATCATCGTGCCGCGGTATTCGTAGATCTTCACGCCGCCCTTCAGGAGTTCCCCGTAGTGGATCCAGGAAGCGAAGCGGACCATCGGCAGATCGATGTGCCGCCCGGGAACCATCACCTGTACGGTGACCCCCCGCTGGACCGCGGCGACGAGCGCCTCGCGGACCTGTTTATCCGGCAGGAAATACGCGTTCTGGATGTAGATGCTCTTCGCCGCCGACTGGATCGCGACGTAGTACAGCATCTTGGCGAGCGAGGAAGAATCGCCTCGCGACGACTTGATGGCCTGCGCCTGGATGGACGCCGCGTTCTCGATCTTCGGATAGAACCCGTCTCCCGCGAGGATCTCTCCCGTCGTGTAGGTCCAGTCCTCGCTGAAAATCGCCTGCATCTGCGCGGCCACCGGTCCGGTCACCCGAACCTGCGTGTCGCGCCATTCGTTGGTGTTCCGCGCATTTCCGAGCCACCGTTCGTCGATGCCGAGCCCTCCGGTGTAGGCGATCCGGCCGTCAACGACGAGGATCTTTCGGTGCGTGCGGCGGCTGACCTTGTAGATGGTGAAGAGACGCACCGGCCGGTACTTGCGGACGTGGACGCCGGCCTTCTTGAGCTCCGCTTCGAGACCCTTGAGCTTGCTTCCCCACGCGTCGATCAGGAAGCGGACCTCGACCCCTCTCTTCGCCGCGTCGATCATCGCGTCGGCAAACTGGCGTCCCGCGCGATCCGGCTGGAAGATGTACGTCTCGAGGTTCACCGTTTTCTTCGCCGCGCGGATGTCGCGCGTCATCGCCGGAAAGATCTCGTCCCCGTTTTTCAGGAGCTCGGCGTCGTTGCCTCCCACCATCGCGGTGCCCAGGGTGTCCATCGAGCGCCGGAACGACGGATCGTCCACCGTGAAGGGATGGTCGAATTTGTAGACATCCCGCTTCTCGGAACCGACGATATTGCTGATGAACGTGCATCCGGAAGACGAAAACCCGCAGAGAAAGAGCAGAACGAGCGGCGAGGCGAGGAAACGGCGCATGGATGCGGCTCGTATTCAAGAAGTCTGCCGGGACGGAAAACCCGTTAGCTGTGAGCGGATTAACGGACCGACGGACGGACGGCCGCGAAAAGGTGAACAGGAATGCCCGATCGGCGCGCGTTTGGTTAGGATCCGGGCGTGAACGAAGGACCTCGCGTCGCGCTGGTCACGGGAGCGACCCGCGGAATCGGCCGTGCGATCGCGCGGCGGCTGCATGCCGACGGTTTCGAGGTCGTCATCTCGGGCCACACCGTCGACTCGACGCGACGCGCCGTCGAGGAGTTCGACAAGGAGGGGCTCCGGATCTCGGGACGCGCCGCGGACGCGAGACGCGAGGATGACCAGAAGGCTCTCGTCGAGTTCGCGGGGTCGAAACGGGGGCGCCTCGACGTCCTCGTGAACAACGCGGGGATCGGTGAGTTCGGTCCGGTCGACAAGCTCGACCCGGAGCGGTTCCGCGACGTTCTCGAAACGAATCTTTTCGGCCCGTTCTACGCCATTCGCGCCGCGGTCCCCCTGATGAAGAAGAACGGAGGCGGGTTCATCGTCAACATCGCCTCGCTCGCGTCCGTCAACGCGTTTGCGGGCGGCGCCGCCTACAACGCGTCGAAGTTCGGGCTCCTCGGCCTGTCCGAGGCGTCGATGCTCGACCTCCGCCATGACGGGATCCGGGTCGCCGCCGTCCTGCCCGGTTCTGTCGCCACGGAATTCGGCGGCCACGACGACCGGCGCGAAAGCTCCTGGATGCTGTCCGCCGACGATGTGGCGGAGGCCGTCTCCGACCTGGTGCGTTTCCCCGATCGGGCGATCCCCTCGCGCATCGACCTGCGTCCGTCGAAGCCGCCGAAGAAATAGCCGTCAGCTGTCAGCTTTCCTTCCCGAGGTCCCAGGCGGCATCGCCTCTCCCGGCGGAGGCCCGATCTTGTTGTACCCGTCGAGCGCCGCGACCTTGTAGCACTCGGCGAACGTCGGGTAGTTGAAGACGTTCTCCACGAAATAGTCGATCGTCCCGTCGAACGCCAGGACGGCCTGGCCGATGTGGACGAGCTCGGTCGCCGCCGACCCTATGATGTGCACCGCCAGGAACTTCCGGGTCTCGCGGTGGAACAGGATCTTCAGGAGGCCGTAGGAATCTCCGAGGATCGCTCCCCGCGCGATCTCGCGGTAGCGCGAGATGCCGATCTCGTACGGAACTCCCGCCTTCGTGAGCTCCTCTTCGTTCGGGCCCACCATCGAGATCTCGGGGACCGAATAGATGCCGTAGGGGAACAGGTGCGGCATCGACTTCGCCCGGACTCCGAACGCCGCGCACGCGGCGATCCGCCCCTGCTCCATGGACGTCGACGCGAGTGAGGGAAAGCCGATCACGTCACCGGCGGCGAAGATGTGCGGCACCGCGGTTCGGTACTGCTCATCGACGACGATCCGGCCGCGGGAGTCCGTCGAGAGACCCGCCGCGGCCAGGTTCAATTCCGCGGTCGCCCCGATCCGGCCGATCGAATAGAGAAGCAGCTCGGAGACGATCTTCTTTCCCGACTGCAACGTCGCCACCGCGCGATGCGGCCGCTCGACGTCGACGGACGCCACGTCCTCCCCGAGACGCAGCGTGCAATTCATGTCGCGCATCTTGTATGCGAGGGCTTCCGCGATCTCGGCATCCACGAACTCGAGCAGCCGGGGACGCTTGTCTACCAGCGTGACCTCGACGCCGAGCGCCGCGAACATCGAGGCGTATTCGGTGCCGACGACTCCTCCTCCGACCACCGTCATCGAGCGCGGGATGGACTTCAAGGTCAGGATGCCGTCCGACGTGATCACGGTCTCGCCGTCCACGGAGACGCCCGGGGGCTCGGTGGGGGACGTGCCGGTCGCGATAACGACGAACTCCGCCGTGACCTCCGTGCGCCCGGCCGGCGCGTCGATGACCAGCCGGTGCGGATCGGCAAAGGACGCCGCCCCCGTCAGGACCGCCACGCCGTTCCGCCGGAGCTGGTCGCGGATGACGTCCGTCTCGCGAGCGATCACCTTGGAGCATCGCGAGAGAAGGTCGTCCATCGTCATCGTGTCGCTCGACAGGCAGGCCGACCCGTACGCGTCCCGGTGAAGAAACCCGGTCAGATAGAGCACCGCTTCTCGGAAGGTCTTGGACGGGATCGTGCCGGTGTTGATGCAGACGCCCCCGACCGCGATCCGCTTCTCGCAGATCGCGACCTTCTTGCCGAGCTTGGCGGCCTGGATAGCCGCCCGCTGCCCGGCCGGACCGGTCCCGATCACGACGAGATCGAACGCGGACATCGGCGGAGTCTACCGCCCGGCCGCGTGCGATAGATTCTGCGCCTCGATGCAAACCCTCGCGATTGCCGGCGGCGTCCTGTTGATCCTGACCGTGCTCTGGGACGCCTTCGAGACGATCGTGCTGCCGCGCCGGGTGTCCCGGCGCTTCCGGCTGACGAGGCTCTTCTACCTGGCGACCTGGGCCCCGTGGCGCTCGCTCGGGCTGCGGCGGCGCGCCGGAAACCCGCGCGAGAACTTCCTCTCGATCTACGGACCCCTCTCCCTCCTCCTCCTGCTGGTGACCTGGGCCCTGGCGCTCGTCTTCGGCTTCGCGCTCCTCCACTGGGGCATCGGAACCCGGCTCATGATGCCCCGGGGACTGCAGGGCTTCGCGGCGGATCTCTATTTTTCAGGAACGACCCTGGTGACCCTCGGCCTCGGGGACATCTCGCCTTCCACACCGTCCGCCCGGATCCTCACGTTTATCGAAAGCGGAACGGGGTTCGGATTTCTCGCACTGGTCGTGGGCTATCTGCCGACGCTGTCCCAGGCCTTTTCCCGGCGCGAGACCAACATCGCCCTCCTGGACGCGCGGGCGGGCTCTCCTTCGACCGCCTCGGAGCTGATCCGCCGCCACGCGGGCGACCCCGATCGAGGCGAGAATCTGGGAGACCTCCTCCACGACTGGGACGTGTGGTCCGCGGATCTGCTCGAGACGCACATTTCATTTCCGGTGCTGGCGTACTACCGGTCTCAGCACGACAACCAGTCCTGGGTGGCGGCCCTGACCACGGTGCTCGACGTCTGTTCCCTCGTCATCGCGGGGGTCGAAAACGGACCGCTCCGGTCGGCGCGCCTGACGTTCGCGATGGCGCGTCACGCGGTAGCGGACATGAGCCAGGTGTTCCACCTCGAGCCGGTCTCCCGCTCCGAGAAACGGCTGCCGGCGGGCGATCTCGCGCGGCTGAAAAGCGTGATGAAAGCGGCCGGAATGGCGATGAAGGAAGATCCGGAGACCGAAGACCGCCTGCGCCGGCTCGTGGCGATGTACGAGCCCTATGTCGACGCGCTCTCCCGCCATCTGCTGATGCCGCTGCCGCAATGGGTGCCGCCGCTCGGCGCGCGCGACAACTGGCAGACGACCGCATAGCGGACGGCGCAGATGGATTCGGGGAAAGCGGCCGGCTTGACTCCTGACCTCAGAAAGCGGCTCGCCTTCTACCTCGGCTGCGTCTTCGGCGGAGCGTGGTTCCTATTCTGCTCCGCGGCGGGAACGATCTGGCTTCTCGTCTCTCCCGGAAACCGCCAGACCCTGTACTGGTTCGGCCGCGTCTTCTGTCGCGGGTTGACGCGGCTGATGGGCTGGCGGGTCGACCCGGACCAACCCGAACGCCTGCGGGCGATGCGGCCATGCGTCATCGTCGGAAATCATCAGAGCTTTCTGGACGTCGTCACCTTCGGCTCGATCTTTCCGCCGCGCACGGTGTCGGCGGGCAAGCGGGAGATCGGAAAGATCCCGGTGTTCGGCTGGTTCTATCGCCTCTCGGGAAATCTGATCATCGACCGCGCGCATGCGCGCAGCGCGCTGGCATCCCTCGAAGCGGCGGCGGATGCCATGCGGACCGAGAAGATCGCGGTCTGGTTCATGCCCGAGGGGCATCGAAACCAGGGCGAGCATCTCCTTCCTTTCAAGAGCGGCGCGTTTCGTCTCGCGATCGCCGCGCAGGCTCCCGTCGTTCCCGTGGTGGCCGAGCCGCTCACCGCCATCGCCGACACGAACCGCCGCCTCGCCCGGCCGGGAACGTTGAGAGTCCGCGTGCTCGAACCGGTGCCGACCGAAGGCCTGTCTGCGGCGGATCTTCCCGCCCTGACATCGCGCGTGCGCGATCGCATGCAGGAGGCGCTCGACGCCATGGCCGGAAGCCCGTCGTGAAGGAGGACCGGTCCCTCGAGCTCCAGGGCGAAGCGCTCGCGAGTCTGATCGATTCGGCGGCGCGGCGGATCGTCGAGCACATCGCCTCGCTTCCATCGCAACCGTCGGCCGACAACCGCGACCCCGCGGGCCTGGCGCGGTCGCTCCGCGAGACGCTGCCGGAAGCGGGGGAGGACTCGGAGAAACTGCTCGATCTCCTGTTCTCGACCGTCATTCCGCGGAGCTTCAACACGGCCGGGCCCGGATACCTCGCCTACATCCCCGGGGGCGGGCTGCCCCACTCCGCGGTCGCCGACCTCATCGCGGACGCGACGAACCGGTACGTCGGTGTCTTCGCCGCCGCCCCTGGGCTGGCGCAGATCGAGGCCAACGTCATCCGCTGGTTCTGCGCGATCGTGGGGTATCCGGAGAGCGCCGGGGGGATTCTCACGACCGGCGGATCTCTCTCTAATTTTTCGGCAATCGTGACCGCGCGGCGCGATCGCCTGCCGGGCGATTTCCGAATGGGAACGCTGTACGTCTCAGACCAGACGCACCATTCCATCCAGAAGGCGGCGAGTCTCGCCGGCTTCCCGGAAGCCAACGTCAGGGAGATCGCGTCGGACGAGCGGTTTCGCATCCGGTTGGACCTGCTTTCGGCGAAGGTGGCCGAGGATCGGGCCGCGGGGTTCTCTCCGTTCTTTCTGGTCGGAAACGCGGGGACGACGAACACGGGGGCGGTCGATGACCTCGAGGGACTCGCCGACATCGCGAAAGCCGAAGGGCTCTGGCTGCACGCGGACGCCGCGTATGGAGGTTTCTTTGCGCTCACCGAGCGGGGGCGGGCGCGCCTCTCCGGGATCGAGCGGTCCGACTCCGTGGTCCTCGACCCGCACAAGAGCCTCTTTCTCCCCTACGGGAACGGCTCGCTTCTGGTGCGCGATCCCGAGACGCTCAAGAGGGCCCACGCCCTCTCGGCGGACTATCTCCCCCGGATGCAGGAGGACGCGGACCTTTCCGACTTCACGCTCCTCTCGCCGGAGCTGTCGCGGGACTGGAGGGGCCTGCGCGTGTGGCTTCCCGTCAAGATGCACGGCATCGGCGTCTTCCGCGCAAATCTCGACGAGAAGCTCGATCTCGCGGAGTGGGCTGCCCGCGAGCTCGCTCGCATTCCGGGCGTCGAGATCCTGGCGGAGCCGCAGCTCTCGACTCTGGCCTTCCGCCTCACGCGCGCCGGACTCTCGGCCCGGGAGACGGACGCGCTGAACGCGGCCTGGATGGAGAAAACCAACGGGCGGGGCCGCGTCTACCTGACCGCCACGAGGCTCGCCGGGCGGTTCGCGATTCGGATCTGCGTGCTGTCGTTTCGCACCCACCTCGACCGCATGGAGGCCTGCCTGGAGGATCTGCGGGCCTCGATAGCGGAGGTGTGAGACGGGTGACGAAGCCGGGAGCCGGGCGACCAACGGGATCGCGCGCTATCGCCCGCGTTGCGGAGCTCGATCCAGGGCATCTATTTCATCCCGCAGTCCGAGGAGCTCCCAGCGCTGGAGCGCGATCGGGACGTTGCCGTTCTTCCAGAGGAAGTCGTGGAAGGCGCGCAGCGAGAACTTCTCGCGCTGGACGCGGCGGGCGTCGGCGAGAAAACGCAGGATCTGCAGCTTTCCGATCTCGTAGCCGATCGCCTGTCCGGGAGCGGACGCGAACCACTCCGCCTCCTGGCGCGCCGCCGCGGCGTCCATCGGCACGGCCGAGGCGAGATAGTCGGCGGCCTGGTCGATTGAGAAGTCGCCCAGCGCCAGCCGCACGTCGGCTTCCACACGGAGAGCGCGCAGTCGCAGGAAGGTCGCGACGATCTCGCGCGTCCGCGGACTGTCGTCGAAATAACCCGCGTCGAGCATCATCTCCTCGGCATAGAACGCGACGCCCTCGTTGGCGGCGGAGTCGTAATAGGCTCGCCGCACGGGATCCTCATGCGCCCACGAGAGCGCGAGCTGGAACGAGTGCCCCGGAGTTCCCTCATGGACGAGGACAGCCCGGGGGTCCCGCGCCATGGAGGAGGCGAAGAACCCGAGAGAGGGTCCGGGCGGCGGGATGTAACGGACCGCGTCGTCGGCGGGCCGGGCGGCGGATGTCAGATCGTCCTGCTCCCCGAACGGCGCGAGCGCTGAGAGGTAGGCGGGAACGGCGGCGGCGCGGTATCGCCGGATCGACGCGGGGACCGTCAGGAGATTCTTCTCTTCCAGAAATCGGCGCACGGCCGCTTCGTCGCTCGCGACTCTTGCGATTTCGGCGGCCTGGTCCGGAAAGATCGGGAGAGCGGGAGCGCTGGCGCTCCTCGCTTCCTCGTGGGCTTCGCGCGCGGCCGCCCGCGCCCACTCCTGGCGGCCCATGGCGAGAATCTCCTCCGGCGTGAACGGCAGGAGGGCCACGTTCTTGAGATAAAAGAGGTAGGCGTCCCGACCCACCGCCGTCTGCGCCCTCAGGCTCGGCAGACGGTTCGTAAGCCACTCCCGATAGTTCTCCAGGGCCGCGACCGCGCGGTCCGCCGGCGAATCGAGCGGTTCGCTCCCAGGCGGAAGATGCGGCTTCAGGTCCCGCACCGCGGCGGTGAACCGCTCGCGGATGTCTGTGAGTCGCGAGATCGCCAGCCGGGCGAGCGGGCCTTCGGCGCGAACCAGGTTTCCCTTCGCACTCTCGATCGTGGCCGGGATGGATGCGATGCGCCGCGCGAGCTGCGAGGCGCGGCTCTTCGAGAAGGGCGGCGGCCGAACGAGCGCATCGAGGACGGCGCCGGCCGTTTGATCGACGTAGAACATCGGGTTGCGCTCCCAGCCGCGCTCGACATCGAGCTCCCACCGAA
>JALYUA010000186.1 GCA_030854005.1 Acidobacteriota bacterium | reverse complement strand
GGCGTGGACCTCGCCCTCGAGTCCCACCCGGACCTGATCCTTCTCGACGTGATGATGCCGGAGCTTTCCGGATGGGAAGTCTGCACGACCCTGAAGAACGCTCCGGAGACGCGGCAGATCCCGATCGCGATGCTGACGGTCAAGAGCGAGATCCGCGACCTCATCACCGGGATGCAGGTCGGGGCGGACGACTACATCACCAAACCGTTCACCCGCCGCAAGCTCCTCTCGACCGTACGAAAGCTTCTCGACGAGCGGGGCGAGACCGTTCCGGCGTACCTCCCCACCGAGAACGAGGAGATCCGGTTCAAGAACCTCCTCTTCGACGGCGTGACCGAGCTTCCGACCGTCCCCATCATCATCGACGCTCTCCGCGACCGGCTCCTCGACAACCGCGACCTCGGCGTTCTCTACATCGACGTCGAGCAGTACAGCCACATCGAGGAGACGTATGGGTGGGAGGTCTTCGACGCCCTCCTGCGCCACACCGGGAAGGCGCTGCGGCGGATGCTGGGCACCGTCTTCGCCACGGAGGACTTCGTCGCGGTCAACCGCGCCGGCGGTTCCGACTTCTACGTTTTCACCACGATGGAGCCCGGCGAAGACGCCCTCGCGAGGCTTCAGCGCAAGGCCCGACAGGTGGAAGAGTCTCTGCGCGGCTCGCTCGAGGAAGCCTTCGGGTCGAGGATTCACAAGCGCATCGGGGTCTTCGTCGGGTACTCCGTCATCCACTCGAACCCGCAGATGCGCGTGGAGCGGCTCGTATACCGCGCGCTTCGCCAGGCGATCGCGATCGCGACGACGAAGGAGGAGGAGCGCCAGTCGCTCCTGCGCGAGACCTTCCAGGAGATCCTCCGCAAGCGCCGCATCCGAACCGTGTACCAGCCGATCTTCGACCTGAACACGATGGAGCTCCACGGCCACGAGGCGCTGACGCGCGGGCCGCTCGACACGGCCTTCGAGAGCCCCGAGCTCCTCTTCCAGTTCGCCGGCGATCACGAGGCGACGTGGGAGCTCGAGCAGCTCTGCATCGAGTCCGCCGCGGTTCACTACGCGGCGAAGCCCGGCGGGAACCTCTTCATCAACGTCGAGGCCGACTCGATCACGGCATTGACCAATCGCAAGGAGACCCTCGAGCCGCTGCTCCGGCTCCGGCAGCGCGTGGTGATCGAAGTGACGGAGCGTTCCGCGATCCGCGATATCCCCGTGTTCCGCGAGGCTTTGAGCGCGCTGCGCGAGAAGGGCTTCCGGATCGCGATCGACGACGCCGGGTCGGGGTACGCGTCCCTCCAGTCGATTGCGGAGCTGCGGCCCAACTACCTGAAGGTCGCCAACACGCTCGTGACGGGCCTCCATGCGGATACGATCAAGCGCGACGTGGTCGAAATGCTCGTGAACCTCGCAAAGCGCATCGACGCCACCTGCGTCGCGGAAGGGATCGAGACGCCGGAGGACCTCGAGGAGTGCCGCCGGCTCGGAATCCCCTACGGCCAGGGCTTCTACCTCGGCGTTCCGGAGGAAATCCCCGCGACGGGACCCGCCCGGGACTTCGTCCGCGTGAAGTGAAAGGCCCCGGTTTCCTCCGCCGGCGCCACGCCGTGCGAGGGAGAGCCGCGTGAGCGGAGCGCCGCCTCCGGGTGGATCGGGACACGGCCGTGTGCCCGGTCCTATGGACGCCTCGGGGATCATCGCGGTGCGGACGGGATTCCTTCGCATGTCCCGCCGCCTTCGCAAGGCTCCGAAGAGGCCGCGCCCGCCCTGGGCGTTGTCGCTCGGGCTCCTGGCGCTCGCCGCCGCTCTGGGATTCGGGGCCACGCTGCAGCGGCGCTCGCTCGAACGGGAATTCGCGGAGTCGGTGCGGCGAACCGCCGCGGTCCCCGCGGACGTCAAGAGGCTGCGGCAGGATCTCGCCGATTCCGAGGCGGACGCGAAGACGCTGGGGGCGCAGCTCGACTCCCAGCTGAAGTACCTCGAGAGCGTCAAGAGCGAGGACTTCTTCATCGTCCTCGATACCGCGAAGAAACGCTTCCGCTTCCAGTACGGCGACCGGGTGGTGCGAGAGTCGGCGGCGGAGCCCGGCCCCGCGAAGACCATTGAAGAAGGGAAGCGGCGGTGGACGTTCCCGGCCCTCTCGGGCGCGTTCTCCATTCGCGAGAAATTGCAGGGCGCCGACTGGGCGCCGCCCGCCTGGGTTTACGCGATGAACCGCGCGCCCGCTCCCGACCCGCTTCCGCGGATCGAGAACGGGCTCGGAAGGTACGTGATCGTTCTCTCGGGCGACGCCGTCATCCATTCGCCGCCTCCGGCGAACAGCCCGCTGAAGGGCGTGAAGCCGGGATCCTTTCTCGTGCCGGAAAAGGACCTCGCGGCGATCTGGAAGCGGGTGGGTCCTCGCACCCGCGTGTACGTGTTTTAGAGAGGGATTGCAGACGTGAAATTCCGGCTCGGCTTCCTCGGCGCATGGGCTCTCTTCGTGATCGCCATCGGCGCGGTCGCGTTCACCGCGACGGCGGAGATCGAGAACCTCCGGGACGCACGCAAGCTTTCGCGCCTTCACGAAATCGACCGGATGATCGCGGCGCGGATGGGCGGCCGCTTCGAGGAGCTGAAGAGCGCCGCGGAGGAGAGCGCCGCGCGGGTCTCGGATCTCCGCTCGAAGGTTGCTCGCACCGAGGTCCGGCTGGACGAATCCGCCGACACGCCTCAGACCATCCTCATCTCAACCACGGAAAACAGGCTCTGGGTGCGGCAGGGCGGACAGACCGTCTTCCAGGCGATCTGCTCGACTGGCAAGGGCACGACGCTCGTCGAGAAGGGAAAGACCACTCTCTTCGAGACGCCGACGGGCCGGTTCAAGATCCGGTCGAAGGAGGAGAACCCCGTGTGGGTGCCTCCCGACTGGCACTTCGTCGAGGAGGCGCGGAAGAAGCGCGCGACCGTCGTGCGGCTCGAGCCGGGAGAAGCCGTCGACGCGGCGACCGGCGCGGCGATCCCGCCCGACCTCTCCCGCCCGGGCGGAGTCTGGTCCTGGGTCGAAGGCGGCGGCCGACCGAAGCGAAAGATCCTGACGATCCGCAACGGGTCGGTCGTCGAGGTTTCCCCGGACGGCTCGACGAAGGAGCTGCCGCCGGGGCAGGTGATTTCGGCGGGAAAGACCGTCGTCGTGCCGCCCGTCACCACGAAACAGAGGCGGTTCGACAAGGTGCTCGGCAGGTACCGTCTGAACCTCGGCGGCGGGTACGCGCTCCACGGCACCCTGGCGACGGACCAGCTCGGCCGGAGCGTCTCGCACGGCTGCGTGCGGCTGGCCGACAAGGATCTGGAGGCCCTCTACGAAATGACGTCGGTGGGCGACCAGGTGATTATTTATTGAGTTCTCCGTTGTCCGTTCTCCGTCTTGAGCCGGTCCGGCGGACCGACTTCACGCCGCAAAGCGCCCGCCGGCGGGGCAAAACTGACGACGGAAAACGGAGAACCGAGGACTTCTCCCCCCTTGACCTTTTTCACCGGATTTTGTACGATTCTGGTTCCTTGTCCAACCGTTTCCGAATCGCCTTTTCGGCGGCGCTTTTCTTCATTCTCCTTGGACGCCTCGCCGGAACACCCTCTGGATTTGCGCCGCTTTCGACGCTGATCGGCACGTCGGGAAAGCTGCGCGCCGTCTTCACCCTGCCGGGCGAGGTCCCCGTTTCCGAGATCCCCGCGGAGCCCCGCGGGCCGGGCGTTTACGCCATGGACGCGGTGGGCGCGGCCGGCGCGGCCGTCCGCTGGATCGTGATGACGCCCTTCTCGGCGAAGGTCAACGGGCGGATCGGCCTCTATCGGATGGGCCACTGGCCGTTCGAGAACCGCGCTCCCGAGGACCCCGCCTACGCCAGCCCGAGAGGGTTCGTGCAGGTCACGCCGGGCAACGTCGGACTGAAAGTTTCGGAACACTTCGCGCTCGGCCAGTTCCTCACCAAGAACCAGCCCGACGTGTGGCCCAAGTACGTCGCCTTGCAGCCCCGGCTCCTCGACAAGCTGGAGCTGACGATTGCCGAGTTGAACCGCGAGGGCTACCGGGTCAAGGGCCTCTCGGTGATGAGCGGATTCCGCACGCCCGATTACAACGAAGAGGGCGTCGGGGGCGGCGGCCGTTCGGCGGTCTCGCGCCACCAGTACGGCGACGCGGCCGACGTCTATCCGGACGACCTGGGCCGCGGGCGCATGAGCGATCTGAATCGCGACGGCCGGGTGGATCTCAAGGACGCGCACGTCCTCGCCCACGCCGCGGAAATGGTCGAGCTGTCGCACCCCGAGCTCACCGGCGGAATCGGAATCTACCCGGCCACGTCGGCGCACGGCCCCTTCGTGCATATCGACGCGAGAGGAAAACGAGCCCGCTGGGGCGCGTAATCCGTCGGCGGCGCTGGTGCGCCCCCAGCTGATGGATCGGGTCGGTTAACGAGGCGTCTCTTTGACTCTCTCGCGGACCGGAGCTTCAGGCGCCGGGGGCGGGTTTCTCCCACACCGATAAGTCCTGGTATCCGGCGAGTCCGTGCTCCTCGAAGAGACGCGGCGTCAGCTTCGATCCCCAGACGCGCTCGACGCGTGATCGGGCCTCGAACGCCGCGTCCTCGTTGAACGCGCCCCCTCCCGGCGCGAAGAGAAAGCCGCGCTCGTTCAGCTCCCGGTGCTGGTCGGCGGTCAGGTCCGGCCGCGTGAAGGTCAGCACAGTCGAGAGGGTCGAGGCGATCAGGAGGCCGCCGGGGGAGAGCAGGCGGTCGAGCTCGCCAAGCCACGCCGACTCCATCGCCTCGTCGAAGTGCGTGAACACCGAGACGGCATAGACGACGTCGAACGCGGAGGCGGGAAGATCCGTCGGGGGGAGACGCCCGCACGACGCGAACCGGCCGGGCGGACGGGACGCGGAGAGCCACCGGATCGCGTCCGCGTCGACATCCACCCCGTGCAGCTCGACGGCCGATCCCGAGCGCTCGACGTGTCGGGTGACTCGTCCGACGCCGCAGCCGAAGTCCAGCCATCTCGGGTACGCACGCTCGGGCCGCCGGCAGATCTCGAACGCCCGCAGGACGTCGGCGGCCGCCAGGGCTCCCGCCCGCTCAAACTCCCGCCGGCCGCTCGTCAGCGACACCCGCGCCCGCAGACGCGGAGGAGGGA
>JALYUA010000176.1 GCA_030854005.1 Acidobacteriota bacterium | reverse complement strand
TGAGCTCGCCCGCGTGGCTCCTCCTCGCGCATCAGCTGCCGGCGCAGCCGTCGAATGCTCGCGTGAAGACCTGGCGGCGCCTGCAGCAGCTGGGCGCCGTGCCGGCAAGGAATTCCGTGTACGTCCTGCCGAACACGGAATCGTGCCGGGAAGACTTCGAGTGGCTACGCGGCGAGATCGTCTCCCTCGGAGGAGAGGCGACGGTCTTCACCGCGGACGCGGTTAATCCGGAAGGAGGAGAGGACATCATGGCGACGTTCCAGAAGGCGCGGGGAGCCGACTACGAAGGGATCGCGCGGGAGGCGCGGGACATCGCCTCGCGAAAGAGGGCCCATCATCCGGCAGGCGGCCCGGACGGTGAGGCGCGCCGGCGCGAAGCGAGCGCGCTCCGCGATCGGTTCAACGGGGTCCTGCAGATCGACCACTTCGGCGGGCCCGGGAAAGCGGAGGCCGCCGCCGCGATCGCCGCCCTCGAAGGCGCCGCGGCACGGAGGAAAGCGGGGGCTCCCCGGGTGGCGGCCGCCGCGGCGCTAGAGCCGGCGAAGTTTCGCTCGCGGCGGTGGGTGACGAGGCCGCGGCCCGGGGTCGATCGGATGGCATCCGCGTGGCTGATTCGCCGTTTCATCGATCCGAAGGCCCGGTTTTCCTTCTCGGCTCGTCCCGCGGCCGCGCAGGTCCCGTTCGACATGTATACGGGCGAGTTCAGCCACAAGGGCCCGCTCTGCACGTTCGAAGTCCTCGCTGAACGCTTCGGGCTGAAGAACGCCGCCGTTGTGCGGATCGGTCAGATCGTGCACGACCTCGACATGAAGGAGACGCGATACGCGCCTCCCGAAGCGCCGGCGATCGGGCGGATGGTCGAGGGACTCCGCCGCGTGCACGCCGGGGACGATGCCGCTCTCCTGCAACGCGGAATCGAGATGTTCGAGGCGCTGGCCGCCTCCTTCGAATCGGCCGAGCCCGCCGGGGGCCGGACCGCCGCGCGAAGGCGAGGCAGGAGCCGGAAGACGTCCTAGGAGCCTGGCCGTTACGCCGCGGACGGCTCTTCGAACGACGTCGGCGTCTGCGGGTCCCTGCCCGCGATCGACGCGAGGACGAGAATCTCCGCGACCGCGAGCGGAGCGAGGATCCGCTCGATCGAGACCCACATCAACCAGATCACGTGGTACGGCGTCACGAGATAGACATAGAGAACCGCCACGATCTGGAGGAGGAGAACCGCGCTCACGGCCGCGGCGCGCCCGAGAAGCGCGTCCGTCCGTCGGAGCGCCGCGAGCCCGAGCGCGAGCGGAAGGCAGAGCAGGAAGGGCCCGCTCACCGAGCGCAGGGCGACGCTTCCGAAGACCTCCAGCATCCCGGGGATGCGGGTGAGCGCCGGGCCCCACGACGCCAGGGGAAGCAGGAGCGGTCCGGTGTCCCTGGGAAAACCCGCCAGCGCCGCGGCGGCCATCCACGCCGTCCCCGGGGCCAGCGCCGCGAGATGGCCGCGGAGGCGGCTCCGAAAATCGCGGCGGTGGAGGAACAGGTCCGCGCCGAGCAGCAGGAAGGCGAGGATCAGTCCTTCGTTCTTGAAGAGTCCCGCGAGGGCCGCGGCGACCCGCAGCTCCGCTCGGGCCTCTGGCCCGTCGCCCCGGAGCAGGGCGGAGACCGCGACGACGAGCGCGGCCGCGAGCGGCACCTCCGCGTGTCCCGCCTCGGTGGACGCCCACAGCCCGGGGGAGATCGCGGCGACCGCCGCCCAGAGAGCGGCCGGCAGAGCGGGCACGTCGAGCGCGACGAAGAGCTCGAAGACGCCGGCGAGGACGATCGCCGCGGCGAGTGCGGGCACAATCGCCAGAAGCCGTTCGTCGAATCGCCCGAACGCGATGGCGGCGGCGTCGTAGAGGAGCGCCAGGCCCGGCGGATAGAAGCCGTGCCACGGCGTGCGGTACCGGTCGAAGAGGTCAGAGAGCCCCCCGGCCGAGAGAAAAAGCTGCCGCGCCCGCAGGCCGTAGATCGTCCGGAAGTCGACGGTGTCGAGCGGCCACGCGTAGAGCCGGCGCCACTGCGCGAGACCGCCCACGGCGAGCACCGCGGCGGGAGCCACCCAGCGCGCGCGGAGGAGAAGAGCGCGGGGGCGCGGGAAGAACCGGATCCATCGGAGGAGAACGGCCGCGCCCGCGATCGTCCAGAAGACGGCGGATCTTGCGCCCGGCGACGCCGGCAGCGCCAGAAGCAGCGCGGCGGCGGCCATCTGACATCCGAGCCCCGCGAGAAGCGACGCCGAGAGCCGGCTGCCCCTGCCTTGCCGCGCCCGGGAGAGCGCGAGAGCTCCGGCGGCCTCGGTGGACAGCGCGAACGCGATCGAGAGGAGCGCTCCGGTCATGGCGACCGCCGGACATAGAGCCCTCCGGCCCCATTCTCGAAGAGCGGCGCGAAGCCGGGATGCCGCAGCGTCCCTCCGAGGACGAGGAGATGCCCGGGAGCGGGACGGTCTTCAGGGAGCGGCGGCTCGAACGGCCCGCGGGCATAGAGGATCCGCGGCGCGAGCGCGTACCGCGCGAACTCCTTCCATTCGTCCGCGTCGGGCCGCGGGCGGCCTTCGGAGGCGAAGCGTCGGCTGTCGGGATCGAGCGCCTCCGCGCGAATGCGGCTCGAGTAGAGGAGGGGCGCGTCGCGAGGGACGAGCCCGGCCGTCTTCGCGAGCAGCTCCATATACGCGGGCGGCAGGGCGCGCGGCGGGCGCGCGGTGCGGGGCGCGGTGATCGCGGTCAGGACGCCCCGCACATTTCCTCGAACGGCGAAGAGAAGGAGAAACGCAGCCGCCAGAGCCATCGACAGCACCGCGCGTCCGCGGGCGCCAGGCGCCGACTCGCTCAACACACCGCGCGGCTCAGGCCGCGCCTTCTCGAAAAGAGGGCCACGGCCAGCAATCCCAGCATCACCGCCGACACCGCCAGGAAGATCCACGCGGCCCGATAGGTCTTCTCCTCGTCGCGGCGGACGGAGAGCCGAGGAAGCGAGGCATCGTGGAGAAACCGGTCGATTGCGCCGGCATCCGCTCCCGCCTGCTCGCGGGAGTCATAGTCGGCCACGAAGAAGGGCCCTCCCGTCCCGACGATCCACACGCTCACCTGCGGACGGCCGCGCCGCGGCGTCGAGACGCGAATCTCCGCCTGCCGCAGAGACGCGATCGGCGCAGAACCCGTGCGCGTCTTCGTGACGAGCCTCTGCCTGAACGTGCACCGCCCCGCGGCGCGATCGCACTCGAGCGAGTACTCGAGAGGCGTGTCGAAGAGGAGGAGCCCGGCGAGCAGAACCAGCACGCCCGAAAACCCGGCCAGGATCAGAGGCTTCGCCAGACGGAACACGCGATTCGAGTATAGGGGTGGGGAGGAAGTCGAGAGTTGAGAGTCAGGCGCCGAGGACTCCCGCTGTCAGAGTCCCGGTGAGATGCTACGGGTCTACGGAGGAACCGCATGCGCTTGAAAGTCTCGCGATCGGCCGTCGGTCTGCTCGCCTTTGCGATGGGATGCGCCGGCGCCTCCCCGTCCCCGGCGTCCCCGCCGGAGAAAACCGCCCAGGCGGCCGCCGCGCGGCCCTGGCGCTTCGTCGTCAGCGGCGATTCGCGCAATTGCGGCGACGTCGTGATGCCGGCGATCGCGGCGGCGGCGGCCAGAACCGGCGCCGACTTCTACTGGCATCTCGGCGACTTCCGCGCTCTCTACGATTTCGACCAGGACTTCGTGACGCAACCCGACCGCCGCGGGAAGAGAGTCACGATCTCCGACTACAACCGCGGAGTCTGGGACGACTTCATTCAGAGCCAGCTCGTTCCCTTCGGCGCGGTTCCGGTCTATCTCGCGATCGGGAATCACGAGCTCGTCGCCCCGAAAAACCGCCTCGAGTACATCTCCCAGTTCGGCGACTGGCTGAGCGTCCCTTCCATCCGCGACCAGCGGCTCAAAGACGATCCGAAAGACCATCGGCTCAAGACCTGGTACCACTGGATCCACGGAGGGATCGATTTCATCGCGCTCGACAACGCCTCCAATGACCAGTTCGAGTCCGATCAGGTGCGCTGGTTCGAGAGCGTGATCGCGAGGGCGGAAGCGGACCCTGCCGTTCGCGCCATCGTCGTCGGAATGCACGCGGCGCTGCCCGACAGCCTCGCCTCCGACCACAGCATGAACGACTGGCCGCAGGGGGAAAAGAGCGGCCGCCGCGTCTACGCGCGGCTGGTCCAGGCGCGCAAAGCGAAGCCCGTCTACATCTTTGCCAGCCACTCCCATTTCTACATGAGCGGGATCTTCGACACGCCGGAGAAGAAGGCGGCCGGGGAGTCTCTTCCGGGTTGGATCGTCGGAACCGCGGGCGCCGTCCGCTATTCGCTGCCCGCCGGCGCCGCACAGGCGAAGGAGTCGAAGACGAACGTCTACGGGTACCTCCAGGCGACGGTCGACGCCTCGGGAGCGGTCGCCTTCGAGTTCCACGAGATCCCCGAGTCGGACGTCCCCGCGGAGACCGTCAGCCGATACGGCGCCGAGGTCGTTCACGAGTGCTTCGCCGGCAACTCGCAGGCGCGATAGAAGCGCGGTTCCGCGCCGCAGGGAAGCGCGGAGAGTCGCGAAAGCCTTCGACCGCGGTAGGATTGCGGAGTACTCTCATCCACACGGATGCATCGAAAAGAGCCGATCGCCGCGAATTCGCGGCCAGGCCTCCCCGCAAACCTCCACAAGACCCCTCCACTCCGGGCGAGAGCCGCCGGAGGCGCGGCGGTCGTGGCCGTCCTTCTCCTTCTCACCCGGCTCGTCGCGGGGCAGACGACTCCGACCCCGACGCCCGCTTCTCCCGGAACGGGGACGATCGTCTGGAGGGGCGAGGCCCGTCCGGTCGCGCTCGCCGGAGGGGATCTGCGGGTGGCGGACGTCGCGAAAGCGCTCGGCTTCGACGTCTCGACGGACCCGACGACCGGCGTCATGACGCTCTCGAGCGCCGGCCATCAGGTCTTTCTGGGCGTCGGGACCACGCAGGTCCCCGTGGACCAGCGGATCGTGCAGATCTCGCGGCAGGCGCGATCCGCCAACGGCTCCCTGTATGCCCCGCCGGACCTTCTCGACCGCGTGCTCCTGCCGCTGGTCGGCGCCACCGCGACGTATGACGCGGCGCGGCGTGTGTGGACGATCGTCGAGGCGGTCCCGCCGCTGACGATCGACGTCGCGGTCGTCCACGTCGAGCCGACGACCCAGATCGTCCTGAAGGAATCCGCCGGCGCTCAGTTCGTCCCGTCGTTGACGGAGAACGGCTTCCAGATCCGCTGGCCCGAGCGGAAGATCGTGCCCCCCTTCCCGGAGCGGCGCTACGAGGACCCGCTGATTTCCGCGATCCGTTTCGCGGGAGACTCGGCGACGATCGAGTTTCGAGAGCGGGGTCTCTCCGCGCGAGCGTATCCGCTGACGTCCCCCGACAGGCTGGTGATCGAGGTCGGCCGCGCGGCCGCGCCTTCGACGCTTCCTTCCGCGCCCGCTCCCGCCCCCGTGCCGACACCCGCCTGGACGGTCGTGATCGACGCCGGCCACGGGGGAACGGAAACCGGAGCGATCGGCCCGGCGGGGCTGCAGGAAAAGGACGCGACGCTCCAGATCGCTCGTCGGATCGCCTCCGCCCTGCCGCGCCTGGTCTCTTGCCGCGTCCTGATGACACGCGACTCGGATGCGGTCATCTCTCTCGACGATCGCACGGCGGTCGCGAACCACGAGAAGGCCGACCTCTTCCTTTCGATCCACGCGAACTCCTCGCGCGCGTCCGGTGCTCACGGCTCCGAGACGTACTACCTGTCGCTCGAGGCGTCCGACCGGATCGCGCAGGACGTCGCGAGCCGCGAGAACTCTCCCCCCTCTGCGCCGGCCGCTCCCGCGCCTCCTCCGGCCGGCGGCAGCCCGGGCCTCGACTTCATCCTGTGGGACCTCGCACAGAGCGCGCACATCAAGGACTCGAGCGAGCTCGCGGAGTCGATTCAGCAGGAATTGAACGGCGTCTCCGGCACGGACAAGCGCGGCATCAAGCAGGCGCCCTTCCGCGTGCTCGTCGGCGCGACGATGCCTGCGGTGCTCGTCGAGGCCGCCTTCATCTCGAATCCGGAAGAGGAAAAGAAGCTGTCCTCCGCTTCGTTCCAGCAGAGCGTGGCGGACGGAATCTCCCGGGCGATCGCCGGCTTCTTCGCGCGCCGCAAGGGCACCGGCCCCCGGCCGACCCCCGCGGGCGCCGCCGCAGCCCGGACCCCATGACCCGGCGCGCCGCGGCGGTTCTTCTCCTCCTTCTGGTGGGAGCGGTAGCGGCCCTCGTCTTCTGGAACCGGCCGCCGGGGCCGCTGCGCCGGCCGCGGTTTCGTCTCTTCCTCCGCGTGACGTCGGCGCCATCGGTGG
>JALYUA010000115.1 GCA_030854005.1 Acidobacteriota bacterium | reverse complement strand
GGCACCATCGTCACGGTTCCAACCAACGCCCTGACGTTTTCCGTGACGGGCTTATGGCCGGGCGGATTCACCAACACGCTCACGGGCAATATCCTCCAGACGGATCTGGTCCCCGCCTTCGCGATATCGCCCAATCCGATCGCCCTGGGCGGCACGCTCACGTTGACCAACCGCATGCAGATCGCTCCGGCGGCGACGCTGAACTCGGCGGAGGTCAGCGTCACGTCCGGAACGTGCGGGAGCTCGACGCCGCAGTTCTCTCCGCTCGCCTCGTCCTTCAACGGTGTCGGGGGAACGGCGACGACGGTTGTCCCGTCTTCGCAGGGGTCCTATTGCGTCGTCGTGCGCTTCAACTACACCTCGACGGGCGGCCCGACGTCTCAGACCGCCCAGCTGCCGCTGACGGTGAGCCCGACGCTCGCCGTCCAGTGCAGCCCGACGTCGATCTCGGTGGGCGGATCTGTGACCTGCACGGCCTCGGGAGGTTCGGGTCAGTACCAGTGGAACTGGGGCGACAGCTTCGCTTTCGCCGAGGGCCCGGCCACAAACCAGCACACGTACACGTCGTCCGGTTCCCAGACGGTCGCCGTGCGAGACGCCACCCAGCAGTCCGCGTCGGCCAGCACGAATATCACCGTGACCGGCGTCGTCAACCCGCCTCCTCCTCCTCCTCCCCCCCCGCCGCCGGCGGGACCGTCGGTCACGATCAGCGGTCCCTCCACGGGCAAACCCAACGACGCTCTCGTCTTTTCCGCCAACGCGAGCGGCGGCGCGGGCGGTTACTCGTATTTCTGGGCCTGCGACTACAACTCGCTCGGTACCCTCGCGCAGTTCACGGCCGGGTCTGCCTCGGTCACGTGCTCCTACGCCAGCCAGGGTGTCCATGCCGTCGGCGTGCGCGTCGTCGACTCCGCGCAGGGGAACGCGATCAATTCGATCGCGGTCACGATCACGGGACCCTCGTTGCCTTCGACCGCCTTCACGGTCACGGGGGCTTCGTTCGTGTCGGGCACGACGTACCAGGTCGGCGTCGGACAGGAAGTCGTCTTCACGTCTTCCGAAACGACCGCGAGCTCATGGGGATGGGACTTCGGCGACAACACGCTTGCCACCGGCCGGACCTCTCGCAAGACATATTCCGGCAAGGGGAGCTACACCGGGCGTCTGATCGTTACAGGGAATGGGACCGGCTCGGCCGGGATGGCCATCGGTACCTTTACCATCCAGGTGGTCATCCCCCCGCCTTCGGGGGCCTTCACGATCTCCGGCGCGAACCCGAACGGCGCGGGCACGGTTTACACCGTCGGCGTCGGCGAAGAAATCACGATGACCGCGAGTGAGACCCATGCGCAGAGTTGGGGCTGGGACTTCGGAGACCAGACGTTCGGCGGTGCGGCGTCCGTAAAAAAGACCTACAACTCCTTGGGCCCCCGCACGCTTCAGTTGATCGTCACCGGCGACGGTGTCTTGACCACGGGACTGACGATCTCCAGATTCACGATCAACGTCGTGTCGTGCGTCAGCAACGGGGCGACGCTCTGCCTGAACAACAACCGTTTCAAGGCGACGGTCAACTGGGCCGTTCCCGACCAGGACAAGACCGGAGCGGGCGTCGCCGTTCCGCTAACGGCGGACACGGGCTACTACTGGTTCTTCAGCCCCACGAACATTGAGCTCGTGCTGAAGGTCGTCGACGGCCGTGCGGCCAACGGCAAGTTCTGGGTGTTCTACGGGGCGCTTTCGGACGTCCAGTACACAATCACGATCAAAGACACCACGACGGGTGCGGTCAAGACGTACGTCAACCCGTACCGCAGAACCGCGAGCGTGGCGGACACGAGCGCTTTCGACGGCGGAGGCGCGGGCGCTTCCTCGAAGGGAGTGGCGGCGACCGCCGCAGGGCCTTCTCTCGTCTGTACTCCGGCGAGCGTCGTAGTGAACAACCCCGTCTCTTGCTCCGTCACCGGGGCGTCGGGCTCGGCCAGCTTCCGATGGGCCTGGGACTTCTGCCTCGGCGGGTGCCTCGTCGAGGGCACCAATCCGCAGACTCACACCTACACGACCCCCGGGGTCCAGCAGGTCACGTGCGTCGTGACGGAGGGGGCGAATTTCACTACGATCACGGCGCCCGTCAACGTAACGGCTGCCCCGGCGGGAGGTCTTTCGGCGGCGATCAGCGGCCCTGGCACCGGAAGCACGGCCGATAGCCTCACGTTCACCGCAAACGCCAGCAGCGGCACCTCGCCCTACTCCTACTTCTGGGCCTGCGACTACGGCGTGAGTTCTGTCTTCGCAGCCGGCGGCGACACGACGACCTGCAGCTACACCACGGCGGGAACGCACACGGTCGGGCTGAAGGTCACCGACTCCGCTGCCAGTCCCGCGCAGTTCATCGCGACGAAGAACGTCGTTCTCTCCGCGCCGGCCGGTCCGGGGCTGCCGTCCGCCGCCTTTACGCTCGGCGGGGCCGTGTTGAACTCGGCGACGGGGCGGTATGAGGCGGAAATCGGTGCGACGGTGACCTTCACGGCGTCCGAGTCCAACGCCAACCTGTACGGGTGGGCCTTCGGCGACGGTCAGTCCGCCACCGGAAAGACGGTGACGCATGCGTATCCTCAGGGCGGCATTGTGAACGGCCAACTCGTGGTCAACGGCGACGGAACGCGCACCATTGGCACCTCGGTCGCCAGCATTCCGCTCTCGATTCTGGCGTGCGCCTCCGATGGCAAGACACTGTGCTTGAACGGAGGCCGCTTCAAGGTAAAGGTCGACTGGAAGTCGGACACCGGGGAGGGAATCGGCACGCCGGTTCCCGTCACGGCCGATACCGGCGAGTTCTGGTTCCTTTCCGCGAACAATATCGAGCTGATGCTCAAGGTCGTCGACGGCACGAGCTTCAACGGACACTTCTGGGTCTTTTACGGGGCGCTGTCGGATCTCGAGTACACGATTACCGTGACGGACACCACGACAGGGACCGTCAAGACGTACCACAACCCCCTTCACACGACGGCCAGCGTCGCGGACGTGAACGCCTTCTGAGGACGATGAGACGATGACGATCGAAGAGGCCCTGGGTCGCCCAGGGCCTCTTTTTTTGCAATTCCGGGCGCCCGGGCGACGAGGCCTGGCGGGGAGCCGTAAGACATTCGAGCCGGCTGCGCGTCAGACTAGAATGGCTCGGATGTTGCGGAGTTTGAACACCCCAAGATGACCACGTCGCCCCGCTTCGAGCGCAGCCAGCGGACGGCGGTCCTGGATGCTGAGGTCGAGTCGCCCTTTCTCCACGACCGGGGCACGGTCGTCTACAACCCGCTGACGGGCGCCTCTCTCGCGAAAGACGGCGACGGGTTCCGCGCGCTGTCGCGCATGCGGCAGGGGCTCCCGCCCGGCGTGGATCCGGGGGTGCTGGAGCATTTGAGGGTCGCCCGTTTCCTGATCGACGACGTCGATCGAGAGGCCCGCCGTTCCCACCTCCTGTTTCTGTCCCTCGAGACCTGCACCGTCTGCAACCACCGCTGCCCGTTCTGCCCGGTCTCCGTCGATCCGCGGGAGCGGGAAGTGATGTCGACGGAGCTGTTCGAGTCGATCGTCGACCAGGCCGCCGCCATCGGCGGCCCCGACCTCGTCGTGTTCCTTTCGAACTACAACGAGCCAACCGTCGATCCTCTGTTTGAAGAGCGCTGCCGGGCCCTCTTCGAGCGCAAGCTGCCCGTTTCCATTCTGACCAACGCTTCTCAGTTCACACCCGACCGCGCGGCGCGGCTGGAAGCGCTGGGGCGGTTCCGGTACATCGGCATCAACCTGCCGACCCTCGATCCGGAGCGCTACCAGAAGCTGCACGGAACCCGGGACCTCCCGCGAGTCCTCGCGAATATCGACGCGATGCACGCCCGCGCGCTCTCCGAAGAGACAGCGATCGTCGTCCTCGGCGAAGAGGACGAGGCCCATGGCGCGGACGTCGAGCAGATCCGCGCCCGGTTCGAGCCGCTCGGCTGGGAGGTCAAGCCCTTCCGGATCCGCAGCCGGCCGGCGAGCGGCACGTTCGTCCCGGAGCCTCCTCTCAAGAAGCAGCTGCGCGGGTGCGAGCTCATGGGGTCCCGGCCGTTCGAGCACCTGCACGTGACGGCGACGGGAAAGGCCGTCCTCTGCTGCCAGGACTACTACGAGCGTCTCAAGGTCGGCGATTTGAAGACCGAGACCGTCGCGGAGATTCTCGGGGGCGACACCATGGCGCGGCTGCGCCGGTGGACCTACGGAGTCGAGGACGCGCCCGCCGACTTTCTCTGCCGGCGCTGCGAGTTCGCCATCGGCGAGTGAGAGGGAACCCGAAGCCGCCGGGCGCCGCCGGCGGCCCCGCTTCCGGCGCACGGCTCGCCGTCCAGGCTCGCGACCTCTCGAAGGTCTACCGGCTTTACGCCAATCCGAGCGACCGCCTTCGGGAAGTGATCCTGCGAACGCCGCGCCATCGCGATTTCCAGGCGCTGTCGGGCGTTTCCTTCGACCTTCCCGCGGGCAAGGCCCTCGGCTTGATCGGAGAGAACGGCGCGGGCAAATCCACGCTTCTGAAGATCGTCGCCGGGACGACCACGGCGACGTCGGGGACGGTCGAGCGGCGCGGCGTCGTCGCTTCCATCCTCGAGCTCGGAATGGGATTCCATCCGGAGTTCACCGGGCGCGAGAACGCGAGGATGAACGCGGCTCTCCTCGGGCTGACCGGGCCCGAGATCCGAAAACGGCTGCCGGAAATCCAGGACTTCGCGGAGCTCGGTGAGTTCTTCGACCGTCCCGTCCGGACGTACTCGTCCGGAATGGGGCTGCGGCTGGCCTTCGCGGTCGCCACGCACGCCAACGCCGACGTCCTGATCGTGGACGAGGCCCTGGCAGTCGGGGACGGCTACTTCCAGAAGAAGTCGATCGACCGCATCACGGAGTTCCAGCAGCGGGGAGGAACGCTTCTCTTCTGCTCTCACGCGCTCTACTACATCGCCCTGCTCTGCGACGAGGCCATCTGGCTGAAGAATGGCGTCGTCGCGGCCCAGGGTCCCTCTTCCGAGGTCGTGCGGCAGTACGAGCGTTTTCTTCAGGAGAAGGAGCGGCGTCTGGACACCGTGCCGTCGATGTCGGAGCCCGCCACGACGAACGGCCGGCGGCCCGCCCGTCTGACGGACGTCCGCGTCCACGACGGGTCCGGCTATTCGCGCGCGGAGTTTGCGGCGGGTGAGACTGTCGCCGTCGACGTCGAGTTCGAGACGACGGATCCCTCGCTCGCCTTTCACGTGCGCGTCGGCGCCGACCGCGAGGACGGCGTGCAGGCGTTTGCCGTCGACACGCGCGGCGAGCCGTGGGCGCCTCTGACGGGACGCTCGCGGTACAGCCTCCGGCTTCTCTTTCCAGAGCTTCCCATCGCTCAGGGAGAGTTCCGCCTCTACGTCTTCCTCGGCGACGAGACGGCGCTCCACCTGCACGACCTGAAGATCCTCCGCCCGGGGTTCTCCGTCGTCGCGCCCGAATACTCCGTGGGGATCCTGCGTCCGCCGCACGTCTGGTCGATCGAGCGGGAAGGCGCGGCCGACCGGCGGCCAGCCGGGTTGTCGGCGGCCGTCGGGCGGGGCGCCGCCCGGCGTTGAGCACCGGGCTGGCCTTCGTCGGGTCACCGGAGCCGCTCGACTACGGCCGTCTCTTTTCCCGTCTCCGGTGGCGGCGCGCCGTCGCGGCGGACGTCGAGCTCGATCTCGAGCCGTCCGCGTCCGCAGACCGTGCGTTCGGGGCCGCGGATCTCTGGGCGCTCGTCCTCCTTCCTGCAGCGGTGCCCGCGGGACGGCTCGCGTTTTCCGCGATCCCGTCCGGCGTGCCCTGGCTGGCGGGCCGCCTCGCGCCTTCTTCCGGAGCGGCGTCCGTGCACACGGTGCGAGAGTTGGAGTCGGAGGCGCAGGATCTGCCCGCTTCTGACGGGTCGCCCCCTCTTCTCGCGTTCCGGGCCGCCGACTTTCCTCCCCGCGCGGGAGAGACGGTAACAGCGTTCGTTGATCGCCTCGCCGGATACGCGGGGGCCGAGCCTCTTCGCGGCCTCGCCGCTCTGGTGGCCGACGATTCTTCCGACCGCGAGCGGCCGGAATTGATCGAGCGGCTGGCTTCGGGCGCGCGCCGCGTGGCCGACGTCGGCTGCGGGTCGGGCGCGACGGGGGCCGCTCTCAAGAGGAAAGACCCGCTCGTCGATGTCACGGGGATAGAGATCGACTCCGCGGCGGCGGCCCGGGCGGCCGGGAGACTCGACCGCGTCGTGTGCGGCGACGCCGCGAGCGCGCTGTCCGCCCTGGCCGTCGAGGGGCGGCGGTTCGATTCGTTTCTCTTCGGCGACGTGCTGGAGCACACGGCCGACCCCGTCGCCGTGCTGTCGGCCGCGCGGAGCGCCGCGGATCCCGGCGCGCGTCTCGTGGCGAGCGTCCCGAACGCCGGGCATCTCTCGGTCGTGCGGGACCTGACTCTCGGGCGGTTCGATCCCGCGCCCGCGGGCCTCCTCGACGCGGGCCACCTGCGATGGTTCACGCGGCCGTTCTTAGCCGAGGTCCTCGAGGAAGCCGGCTGGAGCGTCCAGTCGATCGACGGAGTCGAGGGCGACCGCCCTCCGGGAGCAGACGGGTTCCTCGGACCCCTCGCCGGCTGGCCCGGACTCGATCCGGCTCTGCTGTCGGTCTACCAGTGGATCGCGGTAGCAACCGCCTGACGGGAGGGCCGCTGCGCATCGCCTATCTGCTCGAGTCGACGGAGCTTTCAGGCGGAGTTCGCGTTGCCCTGCTTCAGGCCGAGACCCTGGCGCGCCGGGGCCACCGCGTTTCCGTCGTGTCTCCGGCTCCGGAGCCGCGCTGGTTTTCGCTGGCGCGCGCCCGGTTCGAGCGCCGCTCGTTCCCGGAATCGCGGGAGCTCGCCGCCGCGGACGTGCGTGTCGCGACCTTCTGGACGACGGCCGCGCCCGCCGTCGCCGGCGCCGCGGGCCCGGTCTTCCACCTCTCGCAGGGATACGAAGCGTCGTTTTCCTTCTATTCGGAGCGGCGCGAGGAGATCGAGGCCGCCTATCGGCTTCCGACGCGCAAGCTCGCGGTCTCCTCTTCCCTCGCGGCGCGCCTGGAGACGGCAGGGTACGGCCCCGTCGAGAACGTGGGTCAGGCCTTCGATGCCGCCGGTTTCTTCCCGGCCGCCGCGGCGGCTCCCGCGCGAGATCCCGTGGTGCTGATGGTCGGGCCTCACGGCGCCGACGTGAAGGGGATCGCGATCGGTCTCGCGGGCCTGGCGCTCTTCCGAAAGCGCGGCGGGACGTTCCGACTCCGCCGCATCGCCGTCGAGCCGCCGACGCCCGAAGAGTCCGCCTCGGGCATCGACGACTACCATCGCGCGCTTCCGCCCGAGCGCATGCCGTTCGCTTACCGGGCGTCCGACCTCTTCCTGGGGCCGACGCGGCCGGAGGAGGGATTCGGCCTCCCCGCTCTCGAGGCGCTCGCGTCCGGCGTGTCGTGCCTGCTCTCGGACACTCCCGGAAACCGCGAGATCGCCGGCGGCGCCGCCACCTATTTCGCCGACGGTGATCCCGAGTCGCTGGCGGCCGCTCTCCCGGCGGCTCTCGCTCCGGAGGCTCGGGCGCGCGCGCGCCGCGATGGCCCCGAGGTCGCGAAGCGATTCGATCCCTCTCGCGTGGCAGAGCGCCTCGAGAGCGCCTTCACCCGCGCTCTCGAGGAAGGACAGAGGCGATCCTGAATCCCGACCTCACGGCGGTGGTCGTCAACTACCGGCAGGCGGCGCTCGCCGCCGCGTGCGCGGGCACGCTTCGCGACGCCTTCGCCGGAGAGGGGATCGCGGGGGAAATCGTGCTCGTCGATTGCGGCTCCGGAGAGGCCGAGGCAGCAGCGCTTCGAAGGATCGACGCGGACCGGCTCGTCGCGCTTCCTGACAACCGCGGCTACGCCGGCGGCGTCAACGCCGGCCTCGCTCGCGCGCGCGGTTCCCGCCTGATCCTCTCGAACGCGGACGTCCTCTTCCGTCCGGGCGCGCTCACCGCGCTCCTCGCGGCGGTCTCCCGGCCCGGCGCCGGCGCAGCGGCCCCCGTCTGCGAGTGGGACTCGGACGGCCGCGTCCTGCTTCCGCCGGGATTCGATCCCGGTTTCTTCGGAGAGCTCGGACTCTTCCGGGAGGGCCGCTCTCGCGCGCGCGACGACCGGCGGTTCGCGCGGTTCGCGCGCGAGGCCGTCTCCCTGTGGACGCGCGGCGGGACCGCGCGGCACCTGTCCGGGGCCGTCCTGGTCTCCCGCCGGGACGTGTTCGACCGCGTCGGACGGTTCGACGAGCGTTTTCCATTCGAGTACGAAGAGACCGAGTGGGAGGGGCGCGTGCGGCGCGCGGGCCTGGATCTTTCCGTCGTCGCGGACGCGCGCGTGCGCCATTTGTGGGGCGGGAGCGCCTCGGGCGACCCCGAGACTACGCGGCGGCGAGGCGCCTCCCGCCGCC
>JALYUA010000311.1 GCA_030854005.1 Acidobacteriota bacterium | reverse complement strand
ACGGGTCCATCGCGGCCGACGCGTCTGCCGTCTCGACACGCGCGCCGGCACTTTCGGCCTCGGGCGATGATCCGTCATGGAGAGCGGGTTCCGTCTGACGCTCGTGCCCTTCGGTCGCCGCGTCGGAATCGTCTTCATCGCCGACGTCGAAGAGGACTTCCGCGTCCCGGGCGGAGATCTCGGTCGCCTTCCGCGCTTCCGAAGCCGGAGCGTCGAAGCGCGCTTCGCCGGAACGCAATCCGAACTCCAGGGGAGTGGTCGGCGCCGAGTCGTCGTGCGGTGCGGGCTCTCGACGCTCGGACGGAGTCGCCCGATCGATCGCGGGACGGGGAAACTCCATGGTCGGCAGCTCGTCGGCGGGCGTCCCGAACTGCGAGCGCGAGATGGCCACGGTCGAGAGACGCGCAAACGCGTCCGGGGACAGCGGCGGAACGGGCGCCATGAAGGCTTCTTCCGGCGGGGCGGGCGCTTCCGCGGTCTTCGAGGAGGACGAATAGGGCTCGTCGCGCAGCCACTGCGGGTCGCGCGCGGGTTCGGGAGCCGGCTCCGCTGCGGCCGGGGGCGGAGAAGACGACTCGAGCGCGGAACCGTACCCGAACCGGGGATGCGCCTTTTCGAACGCCTCGATCGCGGAGTCGACGTCGCCGCGGCCGTAGTCCTCTTCGAACGGATCGACGCCCGGGCGAGCCGGAGGCAGCCGGACGGCGGCCGTGAAATCGCCCTCCGAGAAGCCGACGTCGAACGGGGGCTCGTCCGAGGATGGCGGGGGCGCGGCAGGCGGCGGTTCCGGAAGGGGCGGGACGGTGATGGCCGCGGTCGTCAGCGGCCGTTCGGGATCCGTCTGCCGTCCGCCGCGCGGGCGCTCGAGGAGCGCATCGACCTGCGCGAGAAGCTGGTGCGAATCAAAAGGCTTCGACACGATGGCGTCGGCGCCGATTCTCTCGGCGCGCTCGCGGTCGAACGGCTCGAACGTGCCCGAGAGCAGCACGACGGGAATGCGCGCCGTCGCCGGGTCCCCTTTGATCGCCTCGCAGACCTCGTACCCGTTTTTCTCGGGCATGACGGCATCGGCGAGGATCAAATCGGGACGGTCTTCGCGGACCCGATCGAGGGCGCGCTGGCCATTGGACACGCAGACGAGCTCGTAGTCGCTGTCGGAAAACGTCAGCTCGACGACCTTCTGGATCGTAAGGCTGTCATCGGCCAGCAGGATTTTCTTAGCCATGGAGTAAGAGGTTTTCGTTCAAAAACTTACACGGGGTCCGACGCCCTGTCAATCAAGAAGAGGCGGGGCTAGGCGGGCTCGGCGCCCCAGACGGCCCCGAGATACCTCCCGGGGGGCCGGCGGCCGATGGACGCCGCGAGCGCCCGCGAGGCGGCGACGATGCCCGGAAGGGAGACGCCGGTCTCGATCTCGAGGCCGTCCAGGAGGTAGAGGACGTCTTCGGTCGCCACGTTTCCGGCGGCGCCCGGCGCGTAGGGACAGCCTCCGAGGCCTCCCGCGGCGGAGTCGTACGTGGAAATCCCGCACTGAAGGCCCGCGTACACGTTGGCGAGCGCGGTTCCGCGCGTGTCGTGAAAATGCAGCGCGAGCACTCCGCGCGCGACGCCCGAGTCGTACAGGCTCTCGATCACGTCGTACACGCCGGCCGGGGTCGCGACGCCGATCGTGTCTCCGAGCGAGATCTCGTCGACGGGAAGGTCGAGCAGCTTGTGGACGACTTCGCGGACCGCGTCGGGAGAGATCGCTCCTTCGTACGGACAGCCGAAGGCGGTCGAGACGTACCCCCGCACCCGGATTTTCTCCTCCTGAGCGCGTGCGACGACGGGTCGAAACCGCTCGATCGATTCGTCGACGCCTGCCTGGATATTGTGCTGGTTGAACGTTTCCGAGGCCGCCGTGAAAACGGCGATCTCGCGGACTCCCGCCTCCATGGCCCGCTCGAGGCCCTTCAGGTTCGGGACGAGAGCGGGATATCGCGTGCCGCTCGCGCGGTGGATTCCCCGATAGACGGCTGCGGTGTCGGCGAGCTGCGGAATCGCCTTCGGAGAGACGAACGAGCCCACCTCGATCGCCTTCAATCCCGCGTCCGTCAGGAGGTCCACGAATTTTACGCGCGCCTCGACGGAGACGGTCTCGGGCTCGTTCTGGAGCCCGTCGCGAGGAGCGACTTCGTACACCGTCACGCGCGAGGGCAGCGTCGGCCGCCGGATCGCGTGCTCCTCCCAGGGTTCCATGCGGCGGAGGGTACCAAGAAACGGGGAAGCGATCAGCTGTCAGTTGTCAGCTGTCAGCCTCTCTCATCCTCGGACCGCGCCGCAACCGAACCAGGGTCGTTTTCCGAGGGAACCTTGCACGGGAGAAACCGCTCGGAGCCGAGAGCTGAGAGCTGAGAGCTGAGAGCTGACCGCTATTCTTCGATCTCCGCCAGCGCCACTCCCGCTTCCACGAGGTCTCCCTCGGCGCAGGCGAGGCGGACGAGCCGCCCGTCGCGAGGCGAACGGATCGAATGCTCCATTTTCATGGCCTCGAGGATCATCAGGACCTGGCCGCGCGAGACCGCGTCTCCCACCGCCGCGAGAACGCGGCGAATCCGGCCGGGCATGGGAGAAAGAAGTCCGGCGGAGTCGGCCGCGGACGGCCGCGCGCGCGCCCGGGCGGCGCCGGCCGCGGGCTCGATCCTGAACTCCCAGGTCTGCTCCCCGCACCACACGAAGATCCGCTCGCCCTCGCGGACGGCGCGCACGGGGACGGTCTCTCCGCCCGTCTCGATTGCGGCGACGGCGGCGCCGGTTCCCCGCGCCGAGAACGGGACCGCGCGTCCGCCGAGGGACGCGGCGCCCTCTCCGAGGCTCACGTCCAGGGAGGAATCGCCCGAGGTCAGCTTCACGCGCCGAGCCTCCACCCGGAGCGCTCGTCCCAGGGGTCGCGCGACGAAGCCGGCGCGAAGGCGGCGGCCGCAGCCCGAGCCGCGCCGTCGCCGGCGGCGGGCGGGGACGCGCCGTTTCCCGCCGCGAGGGCGGCGGCGATCCAGGCGGCGTCCGGCGGCTCGGGCCGCGCGCGGGGCGGAAGCCGGCGGATCAGGTCCGTCGAGTAGCGCCCGGACCGGAATTCCGGAGACGCGAGCACGGCGGCGAGAAGCGGCGCGTTGGTCTCGACCCCGAGCACGATCCACTCGGACAGGGCGCGCCGCGCCCGCTCGATCGCGCTCTTCCTGTCGGGAGCGGAGATGATGAGCTTGGCGAGCAGCGGGTCGTAATCGACTCCAATCGCCGTGCCCGCGCCCGCGCCCGCGTCGACGCGGACCCCCGGTCCGGCGGGCTCTTCCCACAGCAGGATCCGGCCGGAGCGTGGAAGGAAATTTTCGGGGTCTTCGGCATAGAGGCGAAGCTCGATCGCGTGCCCCTGCGGCAGGAGCTTTCCTCCCCTCCAGGGAGGCGGCAATGGGGCGCCGAGCGCAATCTCGATCTGCGCGCGCACGAGATCGAGACCGAGAGTCTCCTCCGTGATCGGATGCTCGACCTGCAGGCGCGTGTTCATTTCCAGAAAGTAGAAGTTCTTGCGCTCATCCAGCAGAAACTCGACGGTTCCGGCGCCGACGTACCCGACGGCCCGCGCCGCCTCGATGGCCGCGCGGCCCATCGATTCCCGCAGCCGCGGGTCGAGCGCGACGCTCGGCGTCTCCTCGAGCACTTTCTGGTGCCGACGCTGGACGCTGCAGTCGCGCTCGAAAAGATGCACGACGCTCCCGTAGCGGTCGCCGAAGACCTGGAACTCGACGTGCCGCGGGGATTCGAAGAACTTTTCGAGATAGACGCGCCCGTTCGCGAAGGCGGCCAGGGCGACGCGCTGCGTCTCCTCGAGAGCCGCGGGCAGGTCCTCCGCCCGGTCGACGCGCGCCATGCCCTTGCCTCCTCCCCCGCCGGAGGCTTTCACCAAGAGAGGAAATCCGATTTCGGCGCCGCGCCGGAGAAGCTCCTCGTCGGACGGGTCGGCCGGGGCGCCGCCCGCGTCCGACCCGGGCACCACGGGAACGCCGGCGTCGCGCATCCGCCGCCGCGCCTGAAGTTTGTCTCCCATCTTCTGGATCGCGTCGGGCGGCGGACCGATCCACAGGAGTCCCGCGCCGGCGACCGCCCGCGCGAACTCGGCGTTCTCCGAGAGAAAACCGTAGCCGGGGTGGATCGCCGTCGCGTCCGACGATGCCGCGGCCTGCAGCAGCTTCGGAATCGACAGGTAGGTCTCCGCGGGTCCGCCCGGTCCGAGATCCACGCACCGCGCCATGTGCCCGACGTGGAAGCCGCCCGCGTCGGAGCTCTCGAACACACCCACCGGCTCGATCCCCATCTCGCGCGCGGTCCGCGCGATCCGCACCGCGATTTCTCCGCGATTGGCGATGAGGAGCCGGCGGGGCAAAGTGTCCATCGCCCGATTCTAAGGGGTGCTTCGTTTCCCCTGGTTTTGAACTCTCGACTCTGACTCTCAGTCTTCAACTCTCAACTAGACTAGGCGCTCGTCAGGAGGCCACGTGTCCGTTGAAGGCGGGATCAAGGGAACGCAGCAGAAGATCGTCTGCCCGAAGTGCGGAAAGACGTTCACGGCCTGGCGGCCCGACACCGAGCCGGCGGTCAAGGTGAAGTGCTACTTCTGCAAGACCGAAGTCGAGGACGAGCCCGCCAGGCGCGTCCGCCCACCGGTCGCGCCTCCCGAAGCCGCCGCTCCTCCCGTCCCGAGCGACCCCGCTCCGGCGGCGGCCGAAGTGGCGGCCGCCCCGCCGCCGGTCGAGAACTGAAGGCGGGAGCGAGAGCTAACTCTTCGCCCAGTCCGGAGGCCGCTTCTCCAGAAACGCGGTCAAGCCCTCTTTCGCTTCCGCCGTCGCCCTGCGCTCGGCGATGGTCCGCACAGTCAGAGGCATGGCAGCGTCGGGAGCGAGACCGGTCACCTGCTCGATCAGCTTTTTCGCCACCCCGATGGCCCCGGGCGCCGAAGTCGCGAGAGATGCCACCCGTCGAGCGGCCGCCGCCTCGAGCTCTGACGGTGCGACCACCTGGTGGACGAGTCCGATCCGGAACGCCTCGGCCGCGTCGAAGCGATCCCCCGTGAGGAAGAGATCGCGGGCCTGGCGCGAACCGATCGCGCGAAGCACGTAGGGGGAGATCACGGAGGGAAGGATTCCGAGTTTCACTTCCGCCAGGGAGAAGACGGTGCCCTCCGCCGCGATCGCGATATCCGCCGCCGCGACCAGGCCGACTCCGCCCCCGATGGCCGCGCCGTGAGCCAGGGCGATGACGGGCAGCGGGCAGGCGTCGATCGCCCTCAACATGCGCGCCATCCGGCCCGCGTCGAGCTCGTTTTCCTCGCGCGAGTACTGTCCCGCGCGGCGCATCCAGTTCACATCCGCGCCCGCGCAGAAGGAGGGGCCGTCTCCCGAGAGGATGACGGCGCGAGTGTCGGAGTCGGCGGCGAAATCCAGAAACACCCGGGTGAGCTCGGCGATCAAGACGTCGTCGAACGCGTTGCGGACCTCGGGACGCGAAAGGATTACGCGAGCCACGCGGCCTTCGCGCACGAGCCGGAGGCGCGACGGCGCGGGATCGGTCATGGCGGCGGATTTTACAGCGCGCCCGGAAGGCGCCGCTTCGGCGGGGGCTACTCCGGCACGCTCCGCAGGCTGCCGGCCTCGACCTGCCCGGCGACGTCCAGCGGCACCCGCAGGTCGTGTCCCGCCACGCGGATAGTCATCTCTCCCTTCAGCCGGGCCTCGACACTGCCTCCAGCGAGAAAGGCGCGCCCCGCCGCGGCGATGAGCTGCGAGTGATCGAGGTCGATCGGGAAGTCCAGCCGCGTCGTGCCTCTCTTGAGGACGACCCCCGGCGCGCTTCCACGCCCGACCGGATACCCATCCGCCTCGATGCGATACACCGATCGCGCGATCTCGACGGGAAACGCGAAAGGGTTCGTGACGTGAAGCCGGGCGATTCCGCGGCTCCCGGACGGTTGCACCACGGTCAGATCCACCCGGTCCACGGCGACGAACTTCGCGATGATCGACTCATCCCCCGAGATCGGAATGTCCTCCCACGCCAGACGCCCGCTCCACTCGACCGGGGTCGTGCCGACGGTCCCCTTCAGCGCATAGTCGAACCCGTCCGGACGGAAGCGAGTCACCCAGTCGGCGGGAATGTCCGCGTAGCGGATGGCCGCCCGGAGGGCGAGCGGCGCCCCGGCCCGCGAGATCCGGACGGCGGCGATCGGAATCTCCGCCTTCGAGCCGTAAAGCGTCAGCCGTCCCTGGAAATCGCCGGCTGCGGCCTGCGCGGCGGGGGCGCGGATCGTGGCCGCAAACGTCTGCGCGCCGGGATCGACCTCGAGAGTGAGCGCAGTCGCGACCGCGAAGAGGACCGAGGCGGCGAGGCCGGGAAGAAAGTTGAGCGTCAAGAGAGTTCAGAGTTCAGAGTTGAGAGTCGAGGTTAACAGGCGTCCGGGCCGGCGTTTGAACGCTCGACGCTGAACGCTCAACGCTCGATACTACCTTCTTACATCCGGAACACCCCGAACTCCGTTTCGGGAATGGGGGCGTTAAAGGCGGCGGAGAGCGCCAGGGCGAGGGCGGTCCTCGTCTCCGCCGGGTCGAGCACGCCGTCGTCCCAGAGCCGGGCCGTCGAGTAGTAGGGGTTCCCCTCCTCCTCGTATTTTTCGCGGGTCGGCCGCTCGAATTCCGCGACCTCCTCCTCGGTCATCGGGGGCTTGTCGGCCCGGGCGAGCTGGTCCTGCTTGACCGTTGAGAGCACGGAGGCCGCCTGCACGCCCCCCATCACGGAGATCCGGGCGTTGGGCCACATCCAGAGAAACCGCGGGCCGTAGGCCCGGCCGCACATCCCGTAATTCCCGGCGCCGAACGACCCGCCGATAACGACCGTGAACTTCGGCACGGCCGCGTTGGCGACCGCGTGCACCATTTTCGCGCCGTCCTTGGCGATGCCACCCCGCTCGTACTGGCGCCCGACCATGAAGCCCGTGATGTTTTGAAGAAAGAGAAGCGGCACCTTTCTGCGCGCGCAGAGCTCGATGAAGTGCGTGGCCTTGAGGGCCGATTCGGAGAAGAGGATCCCGTTGTTCGCGACGATCCCGATCAGGAACCCGGAGAGCCGCGCGAAGCCGCAGACGAGGGTCGTTCCGTAGCGGGCCTTGAACTCCTGGAACCGGGACCCGTCCACGAGCCGCGCGATCACCTCGCGGACGTCGTACGGTTGCCGGACGTCATCGGGAATGACCCCGTAGATCTCCCGCGAGTCGTAGGCCGGCTCCTCCGGCTCGGTCCTCCCGGGGGGGAGCGCCTTTTCGCCGGGAAGATTCGCGAGGATCGACCGGGCGATCTCCAGGGCATGGGCGTCGTCCTCCGCGAAATGGTCCGCGACGCCCGACACGCGCGTATGGACGTCCGCCCCGCCGAGCTCCTCCGCCGTGACTTCCTCGCCGGTGGCGGCCTTCACGAGCGGCGGGCCGGCCAGAAAAATCGTCCCCGTCCCCTTGACGATCACGGCTTCGTCCGACATCGCCGGAACGTAGGCGCCGCCCGCGGTGCACGATCCCATGACGACGGCCACCTGCGGAATCCGCTTCGCCGACATGCGCGCCTGGTTGTAGAAGATCCGGCCGAAGTGCTCGCGATCGGGGAAGACCTCCGCCTGCAGCGGCAGGAAGGCTCCGCCCGAATCCACGAGGTAGACGCAGGGAAGCCGGTTGTCTTCCGCGATCTCCTGCGCCCGCAGGTGCTTCTTGACCGTGATCGGGTAATACGTTCCGCCTTTGACGGTGGCGTCGTTGCCGATCACCATGGCCTCCCGGCCCGCGATTCGTCCGATCCCCGTGACGAGTCCCGCGCCCGGCGCGTCGCCTTCGTACATGCCGTGGGCGGCAAGAGGAGCGACCTCGAGAAACGGGGAGCCGGGATCGAGGAGCGCGTCGAGCCGGTCCCGCACGAACATCTTGTTCTGCGCCGAGTGACGCTCGCGGCCCGAGCCCCCGCGCCGGGCTTTCTCGAGCTCCTCGCGCAGCCCGGAGACCAGGGCCTCCATCCTGCGCGAGCGCTGCTCGAACTCGGGCGAGGCGGTATCGAGCTGGGAGACGAGAGGTTCCATGCTCAGCTGGAGAAACGGGAGCCGAGCGACCAACGGGAGCGAGACAGCCAGGGGACTCCGCGGTCAGCTCGATCCGGAATCGAAAATCGGATTCGAAGCGCTCTCTTCCTCTCTTCGCTCACGATGTGGTTTCGCGGCTCCGAACCGCGACGCCGACCTCGTTTCTTATGAAGTCGACGAGCGTCTGAGTCGGAGTGCCGGGCAGGAAGATCTCCCGGATGCCGAGGGCCTTCAGAGGGGCAATGTCCTTGTCGGGGATGATCCCTCCCGCCAGAACGAGGATGTCCTGGCCTCCCTGCTCCTTCAAGAGCCGAAGGATCTCCGGGAACAGCACGTTGTGGGCGCCGGACAGGATCGACAGGCCGACGACGTCGACGTCCTCCTGGATGGCCGCCGCGGCGATCTGCTCCGGCGTCTGGCGAAGGCCGGAGTAGATGACCTCCATGCCCGAGTCCCGGAGCGCGCGCGCGATGATCTTCGCACCGCGGTCGTGGCCGTCGAGGCCGGGTTTGGCGATCAGGACTCGAATGGGCCGGTCGGGCATCTGTCTTTCGAGTCTAGCAAACCGGAGAGCCAAGCGACGAACGGGAGCGAGACGGGCCGCCGTACTCCGCGGTCAACTCGATCGGGAGGGAGATGCCGTCCTCAGTCCACCAGGCAGACGGGGTCTCCGACGCGGACGCGGTGGCCCGAGACCGCGCGGATCGCCACCCCCATGTGCCCGCCGCGGACCTTCACCAGAGCCTCCAGCATGGCGGGATCGCCGCGCGCGATCTCCGGCCGGAAGCTCGCCAGGAAGCAATCGTCCGCCGGCCGCGTGACCTCGAGCAGGGTGTCGCCGATCCGGAGATGCTGTCCCACCCACCGGTCCTCCTCGAAGGCCTTGCCGTCGGGGATGTCGATGACGAGGTTCGCGCGCACGCGCAGAGGCTCCAGCGGGCACCCGTAGGTGCGCTCGGCGAGGCGAAGCGTGGGTCGGGACACGAGCCGCAGCGGCGCTCCGTCGGCCGCGGGAGCCCGGGGCCGCAGGACGAGACCGCGCCCCAGCATTTCGGAGAGCTCTTTCAGCCAGCGGGGATCCGCCAGCGGACACTCCGCCCCCCCCGGCTCGCGCACGCGCGTCCAGGCATCCAGGTTCTCCATCACGAGATCGTCCGCGAAACGCGCGCTGTAGAAGAGCAGAAGAGGCGCCGCGGCGGAGGTCAAGGGCTCGCCCGTTTCGCTGTCGCACAGGTCGTAGGCCCGATCCCCGAGCAACCCCGCTCCGCCGACGGGAGCGGCATTGGGCGCCTCGCCTCCCAGCGGCTCGATCGGGAAGCGCTGGAGCGCTGTCAGGCTGCCGACGACTTCCGCGAGCTCCATGTGGTCCGACGATAGCGGAAAGGCCGATTCCGAATTTTTGAAGGAATTTATGTAATATCTCCTATTTTAATTCGGTTATCTTCAGGATCCGATCGTCATTCTCCCGGGCCCGTCCCCGGCCATCGCGATTGCTGGTCGAGACGTAAAGAGCGCCCTCGGGCCCGCGCATGACCTCGCGAAGACGTCCGTAGACGCCGGCCAGGAGGTCTTCGGAAAACGCGACCCGGCGCGGATCAGACGAGACGAACCGGACGCGGACGAGCCGCTCTCCGCGCAGCGCCGCGAAGACGAGATCGCCGGCGAGACCGGGAAGCGCGCCGCCGTGCACGAACGAGGCGCCGCTCGGAGCGATCGCGGGAGTGAACTCGAGAAGCGGACTGACCATCCCCCGGCCCGCCGCGCGGTGGTGGATGACGGGCCAGCCGTAGTTCTTCCCGGCCTCGACGACGTTGACCTCGTCTCCCCCTCCCGGCCCGTCGAATCCGGAGGGGCCGTGCTCGGTCTGGAACTGCAGCCCCGTCGCGGGCTGCCAGTCGATTCCCTGCGCGTTGCGGTGCCCGAGGGAGAAAATCGGCGACCCTGAAAACGGATTGTCCGCCGGGATCGATCCGTCCGGGTTCACCCGGAGTGTCTTTCCCGCGAGCGATTCCATCTTCTGCGCGAGCGTTCGCTCCGTCGCGTCGCCGGTCGTGATGTAGAGCTTGCCGTCCGGTCCGAACCGGAGACGGCACCCCGCGTGATACTGCGCGGCCGGCAACGCGTCGACGATCGTCCGCGTGCGCACCAGGCGCGATCCCTCGTCGCGCAGCTGGATCACGCGGACCCGGGTCCCGGCGCCTCCGCTGTACGCATACGACAGGTAGATAAGCCGCGAGGCGGCGTAATCGGGAGCGAGCGCCAGGCCCATGAGCCCGGTCTCCCCCGTTGCCTCGACGTCGGCGAGATTCGCGAGCGGCTCTCGACGAAGAACGCCATTCTCGACGACACGGACGCGGCCCGGCCGCTCGGTGACGAGCGCGCGTTCGCGGGACGTGAAAGCGATGGACCACGGCACATCGAGCCCCTCGACCCACGTTTCGACTCGAAGCCGGATCCCGTCGCGAGTCGTGATCGACCGGGGCGAACCCGCCGGCGCCGTCGTGGCGCGGGTGCCGACGGCGAGAAGGATCGCCAGGGCCACGAGAGCGGCGGGCCGGGCGAAACGAAGACTCAGCACGGCCTCTTCATCGGGATCCGCGGAGCGAGCGCCTCCCACGCCAGGCGCCTGTGTGAGACGCGATCCTTGCGCTCGGGTCCTAGCTCCGCGAACGTCCGGTCCGACCCCTCGGGCTCGAAGATCGAGTCCCAGCCGAAGCCCGTTTCGCCGCGAGGCGCCAGGGCGATCCGGCCGGCGCACTCGCCGCGTCCGACGATTAGACGGTCTCCGTCGAAGAAGGCCACGACGCAGCAGGCCACCGCCGCGCGGTCCTCCCACGATGCCAGCATCCTCGGGATCGCGGAGACGCCGGCGGCGCGCTCGAGCCACTTGACGAGAGCGCCGGGAAAACCGCCCCACGCGCGAATCGCGAGGCCGGAGTCTTCGACGAGCACCGGCCGCTCGAGGGAGCGCCAGGCGGCGCGCGCCTTCTCTTCGACGACGTCGCCCGGATCCAGGGCCTGAGGCTCGGGCAGATCGAGCGCGACCGGCTCGACGGTGAAGCCCATCCGGCGCGCCTCCTCCACCTTTTCCGCGCGTGAAGTCACAAACGCGATCGGCCGCATGCCGCGGATTGTACGGGGAGGGGAGGACGGGAAACGGAAAACGGGAAACGGGAAACGTCGCCAGACACGCCGAGACGCCCGGCGTGGCGAAAAAATCTTTCTTTTCGATTCCCGGTTCCCGAGTCCCGATATTCCCGGCCTCGGTCTCCCGTCCCCCGCCCCCCGTCGCCCCATCCCGCTACAATCTTCGGAAATGGCCGGCAATGGATCTGTGTGCCCGCGGTGTGGGACGGGTGTGCCCGCCGACGCGAGGTACTGCCCTTCCTGCGGAGCATCGACGTCGCGCCTCTCTCCCGGACAGGTGCTCGACGGCAAGTACGAGATTCTGGAGAAGACCGGCGAGGGCGGGATGGGCGAGGTTTACAAGGCGCGCCACGTCCACCTCGAGGAAATCCGCATCATCAAGGTGATGAAGCCCGACGCGCTCGGCGAGGGCCAGGAGCCGCGCCGGTTCCAGGAGGAGGCGCGGATCGCGACCCTGATCCGGCACCCCAACGTGGCGGCACTCTACGATTTCTCGCGTCTTCCGGACGGCTCCTTCTACATGGTCTGGGAATTCATCGACGGGGTCACCCTCGAGGAGTGGCTGCGCCGGTACGGTCCCCTGCCCGCTCCCCGAGCCCTCGAAGTGGCGGCTCAGGTTCTCTCGGGCCTCGAAGAGATCCATGCGCAGGGGATCGTCCATCGCGACCTCGCGCCGGACAACATCATGCTCCGGGAGAATCGCGACGGCCGCCTCCTGGCCAAGATCATTGACCTCGGGATCGCGAAGCGGGTCGCCGCGGAAACCCTCCGCATGACGAACACGGGGATGTTCGTCGGGAAGCTCAAGTATTGCTCTCCGGAGCAGGCGGGCGCGCTTCCCGCCGGCCAGGCGGTCGACGGGCGGAGCGACCTCTACTCGTTCGGCATCGTGTTGTACGAGATGCTGACCGGCCGCCCGCCCTTCGAGTCCACGACGCCGGAGGGCTACCTCGGGAAACATCTGCATGCCAGCCCGCCGCCGCTCGACACGGCGCGAATTCCGGCGGCGATCGCGCCCGGCCTCGCCGCCGTCGTCACGCGAGCGCTCGAGAAGCAGCGCGACCGCCGCTTTCGCGACGCCCGCGAGTTCGCGGCGGCCCTTGCCGCGCTCGCTCCCGGCGGTGCGGCGGGGAGCCCGGATCTCGACGCGACCACGGTGGTTCCCCGCGGCGGTGGCGGGATCGGATGGCTGATCGGAAGCGCGATCGCCCTCGCGGCGGCCGCCGCGGCCTTCGCGTTCGTCCTGCAC
>JALYUA010000271.1 GCA_030854005.1 Acidobacteriota bacterium | reverse complement strand
TCGCGACTCCGGCGGCGATCGCAAGGAGGGTGGCGGCCAGCGCGCCCGGGATGCGCATCGATCGTCTCGGGGCCTCGGTCCCGGCCGCGGCGCGCGGCGCCGACACGCCCGAGAGGGATTCGAGGTCGAAGGCGAGGTCGTGGGCGGAGTGGAATCTCTGTTCGGGGTTTTTCTCGAGGCAGTGGCGCACGACGCGCTCGAGGCCGGGCGAGACGTTCTGGTTGGTGACGGAAAGATCCGGCGGGTCTTCCCGCAGGATGGCGCTCATCGTGTCCGCGGCGGAGTCGCCGTGGAAGGCGCGCCTGCCCGAGAGCATCTCGTAGAGGATCGCGCCGAAGGAGAAGATGTCGCTGCGGGGGTCCGCCGGGCGGCCTCGGACCTGCTCGGGCGACATGTAGCCGAGCGTCCCCAGGACCATCCCGGGCTCCGTCAGCGGGGCTTCCATGGTCGGGAGCGCCGTAAGGTGGTTCTTGGCCATGGGATCGTGCGCCGCGGCCGTTTGATCCCTTCCGGCCGCGTCGAGCGGCCGCCAACTTGCCAGCCCGAAGTCCAGGATCTTGACGCGGCCGTCTTTCGTGATGAACAGGTTCTCGGGCTTCAGGTCCCGGTGGACGATGCCCTTCTCGTGCGCGGCGGCTAAGCCATGGGCGATCTGGAGCGCGTACTCGAGGGCCTTCCTGGGCGAGAGAGCCTCGCCGGACATCCGGGCCCGCAGCGTCTCGCCTTCCAAGAGCTCGCTGACGACGTAGGGCGCGCCGGCCTCGTCTGACCCGACGTCGTAGACGGCGGTGATGTTCGGATGGTTCAGGATCCCGGCGGCGCGCGCCTCCTGCTCGAAGCGGCGCAGGCGGTCGCCATCGGCCGAAAACGACGCCGGCAGCACCTTGATGGCCACCTCGCGCCCCAGACGCGGATCCTTCGCCCGGTACACCTCGCCCATGCCGCCCGCCCCGATCGGCGAAAGAATCTCGTAAGGCCCGAGACGCGATCCGGACGAAAGCGGCATGTATGTGCCGCGATTCTAGCTGGGCGTGCTGTCCAGCAGGTCGAGAACCGCCCGGAACCGGGGATGCTCGTGCATCGCATTGAAATCGGGGTCGTGAAGAATCCAGTCGCGGCTGCCCCAGCCTCCCTGCACCGCCCGCTCCAGACACTCGAGGGCGCGTTCCGTCTGCCCGGCGACCGCGAAGCCGCACGCGCAGTTGTAGAGCACGCCGTGCTCGTCCGGCTGAAGTGAGAGCGCTTGCTCCAGCCAGGCAATCCCCTCGGCCTTGCGCCCGAGGGCGATGAGTCCCGCCGCGCCGAGATACAGGGCTCTCACGTCGTCCGGTTCGAGCTCCAGGTGCCGTCTGGCCGCCTCGTATGCGTGCTTGACGCAGGCAAGGCGCGCTTCTTCCATCCCGAGAGCCCGATACGACATCCCGGCAAACACCGGTGTCTGATAGTCCTCGGGCCGGAGGTCGGATGCGCGCTCGAAGAGAGCGACGGCCTTCTGGTACTTCCCCTGGGACAAGCAGGCCCGGCCGTAGAAGTAATAGGCCTCGAACAGGGACGGGTTCAACTTCAGCGCCGCCTCGAACTGGGCCTCCGCTTCCTCGTATTGCCGCTCGAGGACCGCCGCCTGGGCGAGCGCCGTCCTCGCCTCCGCGAGATCCGGAGCGAGCGCGATTGCGCGGCGCGCCGCCTCGACGCAGGAGCGAAGGTCGTTCGGGCTATGCCCGTACCAGAGATAGTTGAAGGTCAAGGAGTCGGCGAGCCCGGCCCAGGCGAGCGCGAACGAAGGGTCGAGCTCGATCGCCTTCTCGAACATCTGGCGCGCGAGGTCGAGGTTGCGCCGCGTGCTTCGATAGAAGAATTGACGGCCCCGCAGGTAGTAGTCATACGCCTCGACGCGATCGGTGGGAGCGCGGGCGAGGGCGCGGCGGTCCCGTTCCGAGAGCACGACCCTCAAGGCTTCCGCGATGCTCGTCGCGATCTCCTCCTGAATCGAGAAAACGTCGGAAAGCTCGCGGTCGAAGCGCCGGGACCAGAGGTGAAACCCGTCCGCCACGTGGATCAGCTGCGCCGTGATCCGCAGCTTGTCGCCCGATTTGCGTACGCTGCCCTCGAGGAGCGTCTGCACGCCGAGCCGTTCCCCGATCGCGGCGATCTCGCCGCCCATGCCCTTGTACTGGAAGGACGCGGTCCGCGACGCGACGCGAAGTCCCTGGATCTGGGCCAGCGCATTCAGGATCTCCTCGGCGATTCCGTCACAGAAGTACTCCTGGTCGCGCGAGGGACTCATGTCCGCGAACGGGAGCACAGCGATCGAAGGCAGGCCGCTGCGGTCGGGCGACCGAGTGACGGCACCCGAGGTCGAGAGCGCCGTCTCGATCTGGTACGCAAGATCCCTCGCCGTCTGGAAACGGTCTTCCGGCTTCTTCTCGAGACAGTGCGCGACGATTCTTTCCATCTCGACCGGGATCGACGGAAACTGCGACAACGGAGCGGGGTCCTCGCGGAGGATCGCCGTCAGAACGTCGGCGTCGGAGTTTCCCGCGAACGCCCGCTGTCCGGCGAGCATCTCGTAGAAGACCACGCCGAAGGCGAAGAGGTCCGCGCGCTCGTCGGCGGGAAAACCGCGGAGCTGCTCGGGCGCCATGTACCCGACGCTTCCGAGAATCGTCCCCGGTTCCGTCGAGCCCGTGTGGGTCGGCGCGCTGGAGCCTTCGTTCTGCGTCGGGAGGCGCCGCGCGAGGCCGAAGTCCAGGATCTTGGCCCGCCCGTCGGACGTGACGAAGAGGTTCTCGGGCTTCAAATCGCGGTGGACGATCCCCCGGGAATGGGCCGCCGAGAGGCCCTGCGCGATCTGAAGCGCGAGCGCCGCCGCTTTGCGCGGCGGGAGGCTCCCCGCGGCGAGCGCGGCCCGCAGGGTCTCACCGTCGAGCAGCTCGGAGACCACGAACGGTGACCCGTCTTCCGCCGTCCCCACGTCATACACGGCGGTGATGTTGGGATGATTCAAGGAGCCGGCCGACCGCGCCTCCTGCTCGAAGCGCCGCAGCCGGTCGGGATCCGCGGCGAAAGACTGCGGCAGCACCTTGATGGCCACCTCGCGCTCGAGCCGCGGATCCTTCGCCCGGTATACCTCTCCCATGCCTCCCGCGCCGAGCGGCGCGAGGATTTCGTAGGGCCCGAGACGGCTGCCGGGAGAGAGCTTCACGAACCGGAGATTCTAAGGCGTGCGCTCCCGCGGCCGGGTTGAGCGCGCTCGCCGTTCGCGCTCACTCGAACCGCTCCATCAGCCAGATGTCGCCGCCCTGCGGCCGAAACCGGTCGAAGAGCACCCAGCGGCCGTCCGGAGACCAGACCGGATAGTCGATGCGGACGTCAGCGTCCTCGAACTCGAAGACCTTCTCGGGAGAGCCGCCCTCGAGCGGCGAGACCCACAGCGCCTTGTGCGCGACGACGTCGAGGATGCGGCGGCCGTCCGGCGAGAAAGACATGTGGGACGCGCCCGCGATCTCGGGCAGAGGCTCCGGATCTCCGCCGGCGGGAGACACGCGCATGGCCGCCGGCTTTCCCGCGGCGGATTTGTAGACCAGCTCACCCCGAGGGGTCCACGCCAGGAAGTGTCCCATCACTCCCGTCTCGGTCAGCGGGCGCCGGTCTTCGCCGTCCGGTCCCATCGCCCAGACCTCGACCCGCCCGCCCTCGTCCGACATGTACGCGATGTGGCGTCCGTCGGGAGAGACGAAAGGATTGACGTCGATCGACGGTCCCTTCGTCAACCGAGCCAGCTTCCCCGTTTCGACTTCCACGCGCCAGATGTCGGCGCTGCCGGAGCGCGAGGAGAAGAAGACGATGGCGGAGCCGTCGGGGGTGAACCGCGGCTGATAGTCGCCTCCCGGTCCGCGGGTGAGTTGCCGCAGCGACCTGTCGGACAGCTCGCAGAGCCAGATGTTCATGTCCGTGGCGCGATCCGAGTTGAAGGCGACTCGTCTGCCGTCGGGCGACCACGACGCGCGGCTGTCTTCCCGCGTCGAGGAGGTCACTTTCTGCGGCGGTCCAGCCGGCTTTCCCGCCGCGGGATCGACCGGGATCTTCCAGACGTTGGCGTTCTGCCGCAGGATCGAGAATGCCATCCGCCGGCCGTCGGGCGAGATTGCCGGCTCGACGTCCTGTCCGGCGCCGGTCGTGACCTGTTCGAGCATGCCGGCCGGACGCCCTTCCGGGTCCACCGCGATCCGCCAGATGTTCAGTCCGCCGCTGCGGTACGAAGAGAAATACAGGAAGCGGCCGGAGGGCGACCAGACAGGACAGACGTCCTGCGAGGGATCGTTCGTGATCGCGATCTGTTCCTTGGAGATCAGGTTCGCGACGCGAACGTCGAACCGCGTGCGCTCCATTCGCGTGAAGACGAGCCGCCGCCCATCCGGGGACCACCGCGGCCGCAGGTGGACCGCGCCCTCGGAAGCGTCGGTCGTGACCTGCTCGGGATTTCGCCCGGCGGGGTCGACGGTCCAGAGCCGGTGCGGGCCGGCCCACTGCGCGTCGAAAGCGATCCGTCTTCCGTCAGGCGAAGGACACGGGTTCGCCGCGTTTTCGACGAGGCGAGTCTCGCGCGCGCCGGACAGCTCGATCGACCAGAGATCGGCGCCCTGGTACTGACCGAACAGGTCGCCGGGCTCGAGCTTGCGGCCGCGCTCCTTCGAGCGGGTGAAGACGAGCCGGCGTCCCTCGGAAGTCCACTGCGGCTGAATGTCGTCGAAGGCGCCGGAGGTGACGGCGGACTCGGTCCCGGCGGCGAGGTCCTTGACGAAGATCCGCCGGGTGGTGCCCTCCTCGCGCGCGAAGGCGAGACGGGTCCCATCCGGCGACCACGCGGGGAAGTCCTCGAGGCCCTCAGCGAAGGTGGCCTGCGAGAGGCGCGGCTGCGGCCGCGGCGTCGAAGTATCGGAGGGGCCGGCATCGCGCTGGAAGAGGCCGGCGAACGGACGGAGCCATCGCCCCGGTCCCTTCGGGCGGCGCGACGAGGAGGCCCGCTCGGATCGTCCCTCGCGGCCCGGAGCTCTCGCGGCGTCCTCCAACTCGAGGCGGGCGTCCCGCGCGTCGCGCATCCGCCGCTCCCGGTCCTTCTCGAGACACCGGCGCAGGAGTCCCGCGACGGCGGGAGGTGTGTCGCCGGGCAGCGCGGACCAGTCCGGGTCGCGTTCCAGGATCGCGACCAGGGTGTCCGACGTCGTCTCTCCTTCGAACGCCTTGCGTCCGGAGAGCATCTCGTAGAGAACGCATCCGAACGACCAGAGATCGGTGCGCCGGTCGAGGGGCTTGCCGCGGGCCTGCTCGGGGCTCATGTAGGCGGGCGTTCCGAGGACGGAGCCGGGCAGAGTGTCGGACGGGGGGGCGGTCGCGAGCGCGGAGCCCGCCGGCGCCGCGTCGGACAGGTCCTTCGCGAGGCCGAAGTCGAGGACTTTGACGCGGCCGTCCGGCGTCAGGCGCACATTGCCCGGCTTGAAGTCCCGATGAATCACGCCCTTGTCGTGCGCGGCCGCGAGCGCATCCGCCATCTGGACCGCGAGGCCGAGGGCCTGCGGGACCGGCAGGGGTCCGGCCGCGAGCCGCTCGGCGAGCGTTTCGCCCGGAATCATTTCGAGCACGAGGAACTGCCGGCCGCCGTCGGTTTCGATCCCGTGGATCACGGCGATGTTCGGGTGATCGACGGCGGCGAGGAGGCGCGCCTCTCTTTCGAAGCGCGCGAGGTGTTCGGGATCCCGCGACAGCTCGTCCGAGAGGACCTTGATCGCGACCGTGCGTCCGAGCCGGGGGTCGCGGGCGCGGTACACCTCGCCCATGCCGCCTGCCCCGATGGGAGCGAGAATTTCGTAGAGACCGAGCCGGGTTCCCGCGGTCAGCGCCATGAGACCGTCGAAGTCTATGCCGCGGCGGTGCCCGGCGGCGCTGACCCGCGCGCTATTCGCAGTCCCCGCGCTCGATGGCCGCGCGCATCCGGCGGCGCAGCTCCGGAAGATCGTCGCAGCGCGCGTCGGTCGTCTGCGAGATCTTGCGTCCGTAGGAACGGCTCCAGACGTAGCAGTAGCCGGTGTCCCAATGCTGGACGAGCCGGCAGCCGCCGACGTCCGTCGGGTCGGTCACCAGAAGCCCGGGGTTCTGGAGAAACTCGGCTTTCGTCAGGGGCCGTCCGGGCGCGCGCGTCGGAGGAGGGATCGCCGTGGGAGCCGCCTCCGCCCCGGCGGCGTTTTTCCGCGCAAAAGGCAGGCTGGCCGGAGACGGGCCCTTCGGCGGTCCCGCCGTTTCCGCGAGCCGCGCGGGTGGCGGCGCCGGAACCGCGGGGGGCGGCGCGGAAGCCCGGCGCGCGACCCCGACGGCCATGAGCACGACACCCGCGGCGGTGAGCGCGCCGATCAGAAACCGGGGCGGCGAGTCGGCGGCCATGTTCCCGCGCCGGCCCTATGAAACGCCGAGCGTCTTGAAGAGGAACGCGTAGTCGAAGGCCGCCTCGCGGATCCGGTCGTAGCGGCCCGACGAGCCCCCGTGGCCGCCGGCCATGTTGACCTTGAAGAGCAGGGGGTTCGAGTCCGTCTTGACCGCGCGAAGACGCGCGACGTACTTGGCCGGTTCCCAGTACATGACCTGGCTGTCGTCGAACGACGTCTTCACGAGCATCGACGGGTAGGCCCGGGCCGTGAGGTTGTCGTAGGGGCTGTAGGACTTCATGTAGTCGTACTGCTCTTTGATCTTCGGGTTGCCCCATTCCTCGAACTCGCCGACGGTGAGCGGCAGGGATTCGTCGAGCATCGTGTTGATGACGTCGACGAAGGGAACGCGGGCGATGACCGCCTTGAAGAGGTCCGGGCGCATATTCACGACGGCGCCCATCAGCAGGCCCCCGGCGCTGCCGCCTTCGATCGCGAGCTTCTCGCGCGAGGTGTATTTCTGCGCGATGAGCGCCTCGGCCGCCGCGATGAAGTCCGTGAAGGTGTTCTTCTTGGACAGCATCTTTCCCTGGTCGTGCCACTTCTTTCCCATCTCTCCGCCGCCCCGGATGTGCGCGATCGCGAAGACGAATCCGCGGTCGAGCAGGCTCACTCGCCCGGAGGAAAATGTCGGGAAGCTCGCGACGCCATACGAGCCGTACCCGTTCAACAGGGTGGGATTCCTGCCGTCCTTGACGAGCCCCTTGCGATAGACGAGCGACACCGGGACCCGGGACCCGTCCGGCGCCGTCGCGAAGATCCGCTCCGTCTTGTACCGTGCCGGGTCGTAGCCGCCGAGGACCTCCGTGCGCTTCAGGAGAGAGCGCTCCTTCGTTCCCATGTCGTACTCGTAAACGGTGGACGGCGTCGTCAGCGACTGGTAGTTGAAGCGAAACTTCGCCGTGTCGAACTCGGCGTTCACTTCGGGACTCAGAGCGTAAACGGTTTCCGCAAAATCGACGCGGTGCGAGGCTCCCGAACGCAGGTCGGTGACGCGCACGCGGGGAATCCCGTCTTCGCGCTCGAGATAAACCGCGTGGCCCGCGAAGAGCGAAATGCGCGACACCATGACGTCTTCCCGGCAGGGGAGAACGTCCTTCCATTCGGCTTTTCCGGGACTGGCGACCGGCGCCGTCGCGACCCCGAAGTTCCGGCAGCCGCGGTTCGTGCGGATGTAGAAGAGGTCGCCGTGGTGGTCGACGTCGTATTGATGCTCCTTCTCGCGCGGCGCAATCATCCGGAAGGAGCCCGCGGGCTCCTTCGCGGCCAGGAACTGCCATTCGCTCGAGGTGTGGGAGCTTGCTTCCAGGAACACGAAGGCCCCGCTGCGGGACCGGTCCACGCCGACGGTGAACATCGCGTCCTTCTCCTCGTACACCGGCGTGTCGGGGGCCGTGGATCCGACGGTGTGCCGGTACAGGCGGTAGGGGCGCTTGGCGTCGTCGTCGACCACGTAGAAGAGCGTCTTGTTGTCGGCGGCCCACGCGATCGAAGAGACCCTGGGGATGTTTTCCGGTCCGACCTTGCCGGTGACGAGGTTCTTGACGTGCAGGGTGTATTCGCGGAAGCCGGTGTTGTCGAGCGTGTACGCGAGGAGCTTCCCGTCATCGCTGACTTCGTAGTCGCCCCGCGCCATGAACCGCTCGCCCCGGGCGAGCTCGTTCAAGTCGATCGTCACCTCTTCCGGCGCTTCGAGGCTGCCGTGCTTGCGGCAGTAGATGGAGTACTGCTTCCCCTCCTCGGTGCGCGAGTAGTAGAGGTAGTCCCCCTTGCGGTAGGGAACGGAGAGGTCCGTCTCCTTGATGCGGCCGAGCATCTCGTCATAGAGCTTCTGCTGCAGCGCGGCCGTGTCCTTCATGACGCCGTCGGTGTAGGCGTTCTCCGCCTCGAGATACGCGCGCACCTCGGGACTCTTGCGCTCGCGCAGCCAGTAGTACTCGTCTTTGCGATCCTCTCCGTGCAATGTCTCCGACCTGCCGATCTTTTTTGCCATGGGAGCCTTCGGAGCCTCCGGAACGTCGGGTGCGGGGAGCCCGAACGAAAGTGACGAGATGCCAGCCAGAAGGGCAAACAGCACGCGACGCTTCATTTCCACCTCTCGAATGACGGCACTTCGATTCTCGATCTCGTTGACCGCGGAGTGCCGCGGCCGTCTCGCTCCCGTTGTCGCTCGGCTCGTCACTTCGCGGGCGCGGGCGGAGCCGATCCCTTGAAGTCTCCCGCTTTGATCACCGTAATCTTCGACGGGTCGATGTGCCGCCGCATCGCGGTGACGATCTCGTCCGGCGTGAGCGCCGCGATCTTCTTTTCCACCGTCGCGTCCCACGCCACGGTCCGGTCGATGAAGAGGTTTCCCGAAAGCTTTCGCGCGAGCGAGGCGTCCTGCGCGCGGCCGACCTGCGCGCCCTGGAGGAACCCGGACTTCGCCTCTGCGATCTCCTGCGGCGTGAACCCATCCTTCAGCGCGCGGGCGACCTCTTCCTTGAAGGCGGCCTCGAGCTTTTCGGCATTCTGCGGGGCGTAGATCGCGAAGGTCAGGAAGGTGCCGCTCTTGTCCAGCGGGCTCGCGGCGAACTGGGATCCCACGCCGTAGGAGAGACCTTCCTTCTGCCGGATCCGGGTTGCCAGGCGCGAGTTCAAGAAGCCGCCCCCCAGCATGTAGTTGCCCAGGACCAGCGCGGGGTAGTCGGGGTCGTCATCGCGCAGGTTCAACGCCATTCCGGCGAGCAGGATGGCGTTGGCCTTGTCGGGCGCCGGAAAAGTCTTGTTCAACGCGGCGACTTCCTTGAACGGCCGGGGCACGCGCGTGAAGGGCTTCGGGCTCTTCCAGTCGCCGAACAGCTCGCCGCTCAAGGCGGCGATCTCCCTGGCGTCGAAGTCGCCGACGACGGCCAGCTCGCCGTTCGAGGCGCCATAGAAGTCCGTGTAGAACTTTCGCGCGTCGTCGAGCCGGGCGGCCTGGTAGCTCGCCAGGGATTCGTCCGCCGTCTGGACGTACCGCACGTCGCCTTTCGGGTAGTCGCTCATGTGCCGCTGGTAGGCGTTCTGGCCGATGAAGTTCGGATCGCTCTTCTGCTGCTCGATTCCGGCGAGGTTCTCCTGCTTCAACTGCTCGAACTCCGCCGCCGGGAACACGGGCGTCCGGAGGATCTCGGCGACCAGCCGCAGGACTGCGGGAAGGTTCGACCGCACCGTCTCGACGGAGACGGTGACCGCCGTGGGCCCGCCGCCGACGGCCACTCGCGCCTTCAGCCGGTCGAACTCGTCGTTGACCTGCTGGCGGGTGTGCTTCGCGGTGCCCCGCCGCAGCATGTCGGCCGCGAGGTCGGCGGCGGTCGCCATGTTCATCAGGCTCTTCTCGTCGCCGAATCGCAGGGTCATTGCGGCCACCACGGTCTCGCCGCGCGTCTTCTTCGGAAGGAGCGCGAGCTTCATCCCGTTCGCCAGCGCCGAGCGCGTCGTCCGGCCGTCGATGTTCGCGGGGGTGGGGTCGAAGGCCTCTCCCTGCGCCGTGGCCGCCTCGCCCTTGTAGTCCTTCAGCATCGCCGCGACGTCCGGAGGCGCCGGAATCTCGGCGCGGTCGGGCTTCGGAGTCGGCAGGAAGGCCCCGACCGTCCGGTTGGAAGGCTTGAAGTAGGCCGATGCAACCCGCGTGACGTCTTCCGGCGTGACCTTGCGAATCCGGTCCCGATTCAGGAAGAAGAGCCGCCAGTCGCCGGCGCCGATCGATTCGCTCATCTGCAGGCCGACCCGATCCGCGGAATTCAACGTGAGCTCGATGTTCTTCACGATGGCCGTTTTCGCGCGCTCGACTTCTTCCTTCGTCGCCGGCTGTTTTCCGAGCGCATCGATCGTCTCGATCATGGTTTTCCGCGCGTCGTCGATCGGTGACTCCTGCCGGACCTCCGCGGACAGCATGACGAACCCGGGCTCGCGCAGCGGCTGGAGATATCCACCGACGGAAGAAGCCTTTTTCGTTTCGACGAGCGCCTTGTGGAGCCGGCCCGACGGGGTATCGGAGAGGACGCGCGTCAGGACTTCCACGGCCGCGGCGTCCGCGTGCGAGGCGGAGGGCACGTGATACGCCACCGCGAGAGCCTGTACGTCGCCCACGCGCCGCAGCGTTACCTCTCGCTCTCCGTCCTGCGTCGGCTCGGCCGTGTAGGTCCGCTGAAGCTTGCGGGCGGGGCGCGGAATGCCGGAGTACATCTGCTGGATCAGCGCGAGCGTCTTCGGCTCGTCGAATTTGCCGGCGACTAAGAGATACGCGTTGTCGGGCTGATAGTAGGTGCGCCAGAACGCCTGGAGTCTCTCGATCGGGACGTTCTCGAGATCCGCGCGCGCGCCGATCGTCGAGTGCCCGTAGTTGTGCCAGAGATAGGACGTCGACAGGACGCGCTCTTCGAGGATGCTCGCCGGGTCGTTCTCTCCGAGCTCGAACTCGTTGCGGACGACCGTCATCTCGCTGTCCAGGTCCTTCTTCGCAATGAAGGAGTGGACCATCCGGTCGGCTTCGAGGTCCAGGGCCCACCGCAGGTTCTCGTCGGACGCCTGGAAGGTCTCGAAGTAGTTGGTGCGGTCGAACCACGTCGAGCCGTTGGGCCGCGCGCCGTGAGCCGTCAGCTCCTGGGGGATGTTGCGGTGTTTGGGGGTTCCCTTGAAGAGCATGTGCTCGAGTAAGTGGGCCATCCCGGTCTCGCCGTAGTTCTCATGCCGGGATCCGACCATGTAGGTG
>JALYUA010000246.1 GCA_030854005.1 Acidobacteriota bacterium | reverse complement strand
CCGTCACGCATCCCGGCGCCGGACGGGCGGCGAGAAGAGATAAGGCGACCGCCCTCGACGCCCCTCGATCCCCCGGAAGGGTTGGCTAGGACCGTTTCGGCGGCGCGACCGTTTTGCGGAAGCGGAGAGTCTCGCCCGAGTCGACGCTCCGCACCCGGATGTTGCCTCCGGGCTCGATCTCGAATCGCCACTTTCCCGGCACCGGATTCTGGAACGCCGTCAGGCACGCGCCGGGGAGGGTCTCCCCTTCGAACCCATCGCCCGCGCGGCGAAGCGGAAGATCGCAGCGGCCCTTCGCCGTCTCCCACCGGAATCTCACCGCTTCGCCTTCACGCTCGATCTGAAGCGCGCCGTGGATGCTGACGTTCGTCTTTTCGTAGCGGCCCTGAATGGTCACGTCGAACGCGTACGAGTAATCGCTGCCGGCGCCGGCGGGCTGGATCAGGATCTTCAGGTGATTCCCCGGTCCGGCCACGCCCTCGTACCAGCCCTGGAGCTGCCGGGCGAGGTCCCGCGATGGTTCGTCGGCCGCCCGGGCGCGCGACGCGAGCGCGGTCAGCGCGACGCAGGCGGCGAGCAGACGGAAGACGGTTGTGTGTCTCATGAGCCGAGTCTAACGTCCCTCGATCGCAGCGGCGGCGCCGTCGCGCCGTGATATTCCTCGCGCAAACAGGAGTCAGAGATGAGCCGACGGAGGCGCGCGATCAGCCGCAGGACTCTCTTTCGCTATGGCGTCGGCGGTGCGCTTGCGGCCGCGTCGGCGTCCGGCCTGCGGCTTGCCGGCGAGACTCCGGCAGCGGCGCCCGAGACGGCCGCGGGCTCCTTCGAGCTCGAGGAGTTGACGTTTTCCGACCTCCAGAAGCGGATGCAGTCGGGTGCGGACACGTCGCGCTCGCTCGTGTCCCGGTACCTGGCGCGAATCGACGCCCTGGACCGCCGCGGACCTCTCCTGCGCGCCGTGATCGAGCCGAACCCCGATGCGGTCACGATTGCCGAGGCCCTCGACGCCGAGCGCCGGAATGGGCGCGTCCGCGGCCCGCTGCACGGGATTCCGATCCTGCTCAAGGACAACATCGGGACCGCGGACCGAATGACGACGACCGCGGGCTCGCTCGCGCTCGAAGGATCGATCCCTTCCGCGGATTCTGCCGTCGCGAGACGCCTTCGCGAGGCGGGAGTCGTCATCCTCGGGAAGGCGAACCTGTCCGAATGGGCGAACTTCCGATCGACGCACGCCTCCAGCGGCTGGAGCGCGCGAGGGGGACAGTGCCGCAATCCCTACGCGCTCGACCGCAACCCGTCGGGGTCGAGCTCGGGTTCGGGAGCGGCCGTCGCCGCGAACCTGTGCGCGGCCGCCGTGGGATCCGAGACCGACGGCTCCGTCGTGTCGCCGTCCAACAACTGCGGGATCGTCGGGTTCAAGCCCACTCTGGGATTCGTGAGCCGGGCCGGAATCATCCCGATCGCCCATAGCCAGGACACGGCGGGGCCGATGGCGCGCAATGTTACCGACGCGGCAATCCTTCTCGCCGCGATGTCCGGAGCGGACGCGCCGGATCCTTCGACGCGCTCCGCCGCGGAGCACCCCCTTCCCGATTTTTCCCGGTCAGTCGGGTCGGGCGGCCTGCAGGGGCTCCGCATCGGTGTTCCCCGCAAGGGTCTCTTCGGTCAGAGCGTTTCCGCCGACCGGCTCGTGGAGGCGGCTCTCGCCGACCTGAAGCGCCTTGGCGCCGTTCTGGTGGACCCCGCCGACATCGAGACGATCGGCGACGTCGACAAGTCCGAGTTCGAGGTCCTCCTGTACGAGTTCAAGGCCGACCTGAACGCGTATCTCGCCGCGCTCCCCGCCGGCGGCGCGCGGCCGCGGACGCTTGGCGATCTGATCGCGTTCAACGAGAAGAATCGCGACCGGGAGATGCCCTTCTTCGGCCAGGAGATCTTCGTGCAGGCGGAAAAGAAGGGTCCCCTCACCGACAAGGCGTACCGGCAGGCTCTCGAAAAGGACCTGCGGCTGACCCGCAAGGAGGGGATCGACCGGACGATGGACCGGCACAAACTGGACGCGTTCGTGGCGCCGACGAGCGGACCGGCGTCGCTGATCGATCTCGTCAACGGGGACTACGGCGCGGGGGGATGCTCGACGTTCCCGGCGGTCGCCGGATATCCGCACGTGACGGTTCCGGCCGGCTTCGCATTCGGCCTGCCGGTCGGGATTTCCTTCTTCGGCCGGGCCTGGAGCGACGCGACGCTCATCCGGATCGCGTATGCCTACGAACAGGCCACCCGGCACCGGAAGCCGCCGAAGTTTCTCGCGACGGCGGAGCTGGAGAAGTGACGCCTTCCCGGGTCTGAACGCTCGATCCCCAACCGGCTCCCGGACTACGACGCCGCCCTCGCCTCGAGAATCGACGACAGTTTCGAGAAGTCGATCGGCTTGGCGACGTGGGCGTCGAACCCGTTCTCGAGCGCGTGCGCCCGCTCGCGCGCGTCGGCGTAGCCGGTGATCGCGACGAGGAAGATGTCCGTCGAGCCGAGCGCCTCGCGGATCCGCTGCGCGACCTGGTAGCCGTCGAGCTCGGGCAGCCCGATGTCGATCAGGGCGACGCGGGGTCGATGCAGGATCGCCTGCTCGATCCCGGCCTCGCCGGTTCCGGCGACGTCCACCGCGTGTCCCCAGATCTCCAGCAGGTTCTTCAGCCCTTCGCGCGAGTCGAGGTCGTCCTCGACGACGAGGACCCGCATCAAGGCGCGGCCGTCGAGCGGGGAGTCCGCCTCCCGAACGACCGCCTTCGGATCGGAAGGTCGCCTCGCCGACGCCGTCTTCCAGACGCGCGCGATCTGCCGCACGAGCTCGTCCGGATCGATCGGTTTCGCGACATGCCCCTGGAACCCGCAGGAGAGCGCGCGAAGTCGGTCTTCTTCCCGGGCGTAGGCGGTGACCGCGAGCGCCGGAACGGCGCCGCCCGACTCGAGGGGCATCGCGCGCACCGCTCGCAGCAGCGCGTATCCGTCCTCTCCCGGCATTCCGATGTCGCTGACGAGCAGGTCCGGCGGCGTCTTCGCGAAGATCTCCAGCGCGGCGCGGACCGAGTCGGCGGCCGTCACGCGCGCTCCGGCGCTGCCGAGCATTTCCACGAGGAGCTCCCGGCCGTCCGGTTCGTCCTCCACGACCAGGATGGAAAGCCCGCGTATGTCGCCGATCTCTTCCGGAGTTGTCCTCATCGAGGGCGCTCCGCCCGGGTCGCGAGCCTCGGCGTTGTGGATTCCCAGGGCGACGCGGGGGAGGACGACCCGGAAACTGGAACCGGCGTCGTCGCCGTCGCTGTGGGCGGAAATGGTGCCGCCGTGGAGCTCCAGGAGGTGGCGGGCGATCGCGAGGCCGATGCCGAGACCGCCCTGGGTGCGCGTCGTCGAGCTGTCCGCCTGCCGAAATCGTTCGAAGACCCGCGGGAGGAATTCCTGAGAGATGCCGCGGCCCGTGTCCGAAACGAGGATCTCGAATTCGCCTTCCCGGGACGAAAGCTCGACGGTGACGCGGCCTCCGGCGGGAGTGAACTTGATCGCGTTGGAGACGAGGTTCCAGACGACCTGCTGAAGGCGGTCGGGATCGCCCACCACGATGTCTTCGGCCGGGGCGACGCGGTGATCGACGATGATCTGGATGTTTTTTCCGTCGGCCGCCGGACGCATCGCGTCCAGCGCCGACTCGATGATCGGTCCCAGCGCGGCGGGGCGGACGTTCAGCCGGAGCTTTCCCGTGATGATGCGGGACACATCGAGCAGATCGTCGATCAGCTTCGTCTGGGCGGAGACGTTGCGCTCGATCACTTCGAGGCCGTGCGCCATTTTTTCCGGGTCCGCGGACGCGCCGGTTCTCAGCGTCCGCGTCCAGCCCATGATCGCCGACAGCGGCGTCCGCAGCTCATGAGAGAGGGTGGTCAGGAATTCGTCCTTGATCCGGTTGGCTTCTCTCGCCTCCGCGTTGACGGTGTTCTCGATGGCGATGGAGCTCATCTGCGCCAGCTGCGTGAGGATCGCTTCGTCTTCCTCGGTGAAATCGCCGTCGCGCTTGTCCATGAGGTGAATCAGCCCGAGGGGGCGTCCATCCCGTCCCGACATCGGAGCGGCGAGCCACCCGAGGCGGGCCGGGCGGTCGCTAGCGAGCAGGGGCCGCCAGGGGAGAGGCCCGTCGTCGGAGCCCCGCTCGACGCGGACGGTCCGCCGCACCTGCGAGAGAAACGAGAGCAGCGCCGTCCGGTCCCGGAGGACGCTGCGCTCCCCGGTGGCCGCGTAGCGGTGGGAAAGGGAGAGCGCGGCGCTCGGCTGCAGCCACTTCTGGTCGACGGCCGCGACGGCGACGGCCTGATGAGCGCCGACGATGTCCCGTGCCATATCGCTCACGACCTGGAGCATCTCGTCGGCCGAGAGTGCGGAGTTGATGGCGAGCGAGGCCTCGGTCAACCGTTGAAGCTGCCTGGCTTTCAGCTCGAGGGCCCGCGCTTGCTCCCGGACCTGCGCCGTTTTGCGGAAGAGCTCGACGAAAACCATTACCTTCGTCTTCAGGACCTCGGGCTCGACGGGAGCGAGGATGTAGTCGACCGCTCCCAGGGAGTAGCCGCGCGACGCGAGCGTCTCGTCGTAGGACGTGATGAAGATGATCGGTGTGTGCTCGGAGTTGCGCCGCTGCCGGATCATCGCCGCCGTCTCGAAGCCGTCCATGCCCGGCATGTTGACGTCGAGAAGAATCACCGCGAACTCGCTCGTCAGGATCGCTCGAAGAGCGTCGCGCCCCGAGCAGGCCGTGACGACGTTCTCATCGAGCTCGGCCAGGACCACGGAAAGGGCCAGCAGCTTGTCCGGGCTGTCATCGACAGCCAGGATGTTCACCTTCTCCGGGGCGGGCACGGTCAAGTCCTCAGCGGAACAGCCAGTTGCGAAGGACGGAAAGCATCTGCTCGGTGTCGACGGGCTTCGAGAGGTAGTCCCACGCGCCGGCCTGGAGCGTCTTCTCGCGGTCGCCCTTCATCGCCTTTGCCGTGACGGCGACGATCGGCAGGTCGTGGAAGCGCCCGATCTTCCGGATCGCCCGCATGGTGTCGTACCCGTCCATGTCCGGCATCATGATGTCCATCAGGACGATGTCGATGCCGTCCGTGGACTGCAGCTTGGAGATCGCTTCCTTGCCGGTCTCGGCGGAGAGGACGTCCATGTTCTGACGCTCGAGGACGCTCGTCAGCGCGAAGATGTTCCGGATGTCGTCGTCGACGATCAGGACCTTCTTTCCGGCGAGCACCCGCTCATTCGAGTAGATCGCCTCGAGCGCGTTTCGTTTTTCCGCGGGCAGCTCGGAGACCAGGTGGTGAAGCGCCAGGGCCGTCTGGTCGAGAAGCCGCTCGGGGGAATGGACGGTGCGGACGCGGCCTCCGTGCGAAAGGAGCTTCAGCTCTTCGTGAGCTTCCGCCGACAGCGAGGCGGGAGCGTAAAGGAGCGTCGAAATCTCTCTCGCGGAGCACTGTCGCAGGATTTCGGAGAGTCCTTCCGACGGGATCGCGGCGTTCGCAGAGATCCCGAGGACGACGCAGTCGAACGTCAGCTCGTCGAGGGCCCCGAGCGCCTCCGACACCCCTCCGGCGATGCGGGTGCGTACGCCCTCGTGGCGCAGCAGCTCGCGAAGCTCTTCGTGCTCCTCGCCCCGCGGCCACAGAATCAGGAGGTCCTTCTCCCGCCGCGCGAGGAAGCTCTGGATCGACGAGAAGAGCTGATCCAGTGTCTCCTTGGTCTTGATCGGCTTCGTGACGACGCCGCGCGCGCCGAGCGCCAGTCCCCGGGTCGTGTCTTCCTCGGTCGTGATGACGTACACGGGAACGTGCCGTGTCGCGAGGTTCGTCTTCAAGCGGTCGAGAACTCTCCAGCCGTCGATGATCGGAAGCTGGATGTCCAGTGTGATCGCGTCCAGGCGGTGCTGCTGCGCGAGGGCCAGCGCCTCAGGTCCCTGAGTCGCGACGAGGGCTTTGAAGCCGTTCTCGTGAGCCATGTCCATGAGGAATCTCGCGAAGTTCTCGTCGTTGTCGACGATCAGGATCGTGCGGTCCTCGGAGCTGATCTCGCGCCGGTCGTCGAGCACTTCCGCCGGTTCGGACGGCGGCTCTTTTCCGCGGGCCGCCTCGAGGTCGGACATGACCGAGACGATCCGCGTGTCCGATGCCTCGGAGCTCTGGCGCGCGATCTTCGGCGCCACGTAGGTCTGGGGAAGGAACAGAGTGAACGTGCTGCCTTCTCCGGGCGCGCTCGACAGCCGGATCTCGCCGCCCAGCAGGCTGCCGATTTCGCGGCTGATCGCCAGGCCGAGGCCGGTGCCGCCGTACTTCCGGCTCGTGCTGCCGTCCGCCTGCTGGAAGGCCTCGAAGATGATCTGCTGCTTCTCGGCGGGAATCCCGATGCCCGTGTCGGTGACGGAGAACGATAGGACTGATTTCGCGCGGTCGAGCGAGTCCCTTCCCTCCGTCCAGCCGCCGGAAGCCGCCTCGATCCGGAGGGTGACGCGGCCGCGGTCGGTGAACTTGAACGCGTTGGAAAGCAGGTTCTTGATGACCTGCTGGAGGCGCTTGGAGTCCGTGAAGATCGAACGCGGTACGCGGCGGTCCACGTCGATCGTGAAGTCGACGCCCTTCGCCTCGGCCACGTGACCGAAGGTGCGCTGAACGTAGTCGAGGAGGTCGGTGAACCGCAGCTCGCCGACGTCGACCACGACGGTGCCGGACTCGATCTTGGACAGATCGAGGATGTCGTTGATCAGGGCGAGGAGGTCCTTTCCGGAGGAGTGGATCGTCTTGGCGAACTCCGTCTGACGGAGCGAGAGGTTCCCGTCCGGGTTCCGTGAGAGCTGGTCAGACAGGATCAAGAGGGAATTGAGCGGCGTCCGCAGCTCGTGGGACATGTTCGCCATGAACTCGGACTTGTACTTGGACGTCAAGGCGAGCTGCTTGGCCTTCTCCTCGAGCGCGAGCCGGGCCTGCTCGACCTCCTGGTTCTTCCGCTCCACTTCCACGTTCTGCTCGGCGAGGAGGAAGGCCTTTTCCTCCAGCTTCTGGTTCGTCTGCCGGAGCTCTTCCTGCTGGGACTGCAGCTCGCTCGCGAGCGACTGGGACTGCTTGAGGAGGTCCTCCGTCAGAGTGTTCGCCTGGATGGTGTTCAGCACGATCCCGATCGTTTCGGTGAGCTGGTCGAGCAGCGCCTGGTGCGTCGGGTTGAAGCGCTCGAACGAGGCGAGCTCGAGGACGCCCTTGACCTCGCCCTCAAAGACGACGGGGAGCACGATGATGTTTGCCGGCGCCGCGGCGCCGAGCCCCGACGAGATCGACAGGTAGTCGGTCGGGACCTGCGAGAGCAGGATCTTCTCCTTCTCGATCGCGCACTGCCCGACGAGGCTTTCGCCCAGGCGCAGCGTGTCGGGGACCGAATCCGGGCGGCAGGCGTAGCTCGCCAAAAGCTTCAGCTGAGCCGACTCCTCCTCCGAGTTGTCGATCGTGTAGAAGACGCCCTGCTGGACCGAGACGACGGGTGCGAGCTCCGAGAGGATCAGGCGTCCGACCGTCAGCATGTCCTTCTGGCCCTGGAGCATCCGGGAGAACTTCGCGAGGTTGGTTTTCAGCCAGTCCTGCTCGCTGTTCTTGAGCGTCGTGTCCTTCAGATTCCGGATCATCTCGTTGATGTTGTCCTTCAGGGCGGCGACCTCGCCGCGCGCCTCGACCTTGATGGACCGCGTCAGGTCGCCCTTCGTAACGGCGGTGGCGACCTCGGCGATCGCGCGGACCTGCGTGGTGAGGTTCGCGGCGAGCTGGTTGACGTTGTCCGTCAGGTCCTTCCAGGTTCCGGCTGCCCCGGGGACGCTCGCCTGGCCGCCGAGCTGACCCTCGACGCCGACCTCGCGCGCCACGGTCGTGACCTGCTCGGCGAACGTCGCCAGCGTGTCGATCATCCCGTTGATCGTGTCGGCCAGCGCTGCGATCTCGCCCTTCGCCTCGACGGTCAGCTTCCGCTTCAGGTCGCCGTTTGCGACCGCGGTGACGACCTTCGCGATGCCGCGCACCTGGCTCGTCAGGTTGCCGGCCATGAAGTTGACGTTGTCCGTGAGGTCCTTCCAGGTGCCCGACACGCCCCGCACCTCGGCCTGTCCGCCGAGCTTTCCTTCGGTGCCGACCTCGCGGGCGACGCGGGTGACTTCGGCGGCGAAGGAGGAGAGCTGGTCGACCATCGTGTTGACCGTGTTCTTGAGCTCCAGGATCTCGCCCTGCACGTCGACGGTGATCTTCTTCGAGAGGTCGCCCCGGGCGACGGCCGTCGTGACCTCCGCGATGTTCCGGACCTGGCTCGTCAGGTTGCCGGCCATCGAGTTGACGTTGTCCGTCAGGTCCTTCCAGGTCCCGGCGACGCCCCGGACGTCGGCCTGGCCGCCGAGCTTTCCTTCGGTGCCGACCTCGCGCGCCACGCGGGTGACTTCCGACGCGAAGGACCGGAGCTGGTCGACCATCATGTTGATGGTGTCCTTGAGCTCCAGGATCTCTCCCTGGACGTCGACGGTGATCTTCTTCGAAAGGTCGCCGTTCGCAACCGCGGTCGTGACCTCCGCGATGTTGCGCACTTGCGAGGTCAAGTTGCCGGCCATGAAGTTGACCGAGTCGGTTAGGTCTTTCCACGTTCCGGCGACGCCGGGCACCTCGGCCTGGCCGCCGAGTTTGCCCTCAGAACCGACCTCGCGCGCGACGCGCGTGACTTCCGACGCGAAACCGTTGAGTTGATCGACCATCGTGTTGATGGTGTCTTTGAGTTCGAGGATTTCGCCTTTGACGTCGACCGTGATCTTCTTGGAAAGATCGCCGTTCGCGACCGCAGTGGTAACTTCGGCGATGTTGCGTACCTGACCGGTGAGATTGCCGGCCATGAAATTCACATTGTCGGTGAGGTCCTTCCAGGTGCCGGCGACACCGATCACCCGCGCCTGGCCGCCAAGTTTTCCTTCGGTACCGACTTCACGCGCCACGCGCGTAACTTCAGATGCGAACGAATTCAACTGATCCACCATGGTGTTGATGGTGTTCTTCAGCTCGAGGATCTCGCCGCGCACGTCGACCGTGATCTTGCGCGAGAGATCGCCCTTCGCAATGGCGGTTGCGACGTCGGCAATGTTGCGCACCTGACCGGTGAGGTTCGACGCCATGGAATTCACGGAGTCGGTGAGATCCTTCCACGTGCCCGCAACGCCTGGAACCTGCCCTTGGCCGCCGAGCTTGCCATCGGTTCCGACCTCGCGGGCGACACGCGTGACTTCGGACGCGAATGACCGCAACTGGTCGACCATGGTG
>JALYUA010000244.1 GCA_030854005.1 Acidobacteriota bacterium | reverse complement strand
CCACCCGGACCGTCCCGACCTGTCCCGGGCCGCAAGCTACGGTTTTATCGCCGTGTGTTTGTTGGGGACGGCATCCTCCCGACACGGAAGGCAACGACGGGCTTGAGTGCCACCCCTGTTTTCGCGGAGGATGCTGTGCCCACGCTTCAAGGACACACCCGTTACTGGCCCATCGTGGCGATCTCGGAAAAGACTCAGGCAGTGGAAGAGGGGAGGGACGTCCCGCGTGCGACCGGACCCAAGTCCAGGCGTTCCCGTGTGTTGGCAATTTTTCACAAGAAACCGGGTGACGGTGTCGATCCCCCAGGTCCTCGTTCGTCGTGATGGCAGAAGGGCGGAACAGGCCGGTCGCGTTGCCCGGCGAGCGCCGCCCGCAAGAGAATGCGGAACGAAAAGGAGACCGACGATGCGATTCATGGTGATCGTCAAGGCGAACGAGGAGTCGGAAGCAGGGGTCCCGCCGGACGAGAAGCTCATGACCGAATGGGGCAAGTACAACGAGGAACTGATGAAGGCCGGCGTGCTGCTCGCGGCCGAAGGGCTTCACCCGAGCTCCAAGGGCGTTCGCGTCCGTTTCTCGGGAGCGAACCGCACCGTCATCGACGGACCGTTTGCCGAGACCAAGGAGCTCATCGCGGGGTTCTCGCTCCTCCAGGTGAAGTCCCGCGAGGAAGCGATCGAGTGGGTCAAGCGGTCGCCGAATTGCTTTCCCGACGGCGATTCCGTGATCGAGATCCGCCAGATCCTCGAGTTCGACGACCTCAGCATGGAGATCACGCCGGAGCGTCGGGAACGGAAAGAGCTGCTTCGTGCGCAAATGGAAGCGAAGATGAATTCGTAGCGGACAGCGGACAGACAGCGGACAGCCGAAAGGGAGAGCTGACATCCGAGATCCGAGATTGGAGCGCACCGTCGCGGTGGCGGGTACCTCTCGGAGCGATTTCCTCTTGGAACTGGATCGAGGTCTGAGACCGCGTCGCAAATGGGGAATCGCGAACGTTCAAACTCTTCGTCGCGGAGCAGCTTCAACCGGTCGCTCCCGCCATCGACTTAAACCTTCTCCATCGACGGCAATCTGATCCGTAGGGAAACTGCTTTACAAGTGGCTTCGCTGCGCTCTACCCCATGAAGGTCAACTTCCGATGGAAGTGTTCTTCGTACTCGACGAAATGCCCGGTCACGCCGACGTACGGGTATCCCCGACGAGTCCGGTGAGGTTGGAGATGACACACTCGATCACCTCTTTCGTCGTCACAGTGGTAGCGCGCGGTGACGAGAACGCTGACCTACCGAAAGAGGTGGCTGAAAAGCTCTTGGCGTTTTCTCCCACCGCTCAGGAAACGTGCCGCTAGAGGACCGGCGAGGCTCGGAGGGACGACTCGAGCTCCGGGAGGTATTCCGCGATGTACGGCGCGTAGGCGCGTCGCGCCGACTCCGGCAGATCCTTGTAGCCCGTGACGCTGCCGCGGCACAGCGCCGTGTCACAGAGGCAGGGCCTGGGCATGAACTCGATGTGCCACTCGAAGCTCGCGTAGTCGGTGCGCAGCTCCTCTCCCGCGGCGATCGGGCGGCGCGCGTAGATCTGAAGCGTCTGCGCGCCCCGCGGGACGAGGACCCCGCAGTTGGGGTCGCAGGAGTGGTTGATCAGCTCGATCGGGCCCGGGATGAGCACGTGCGTGTCGATGTCGACCTGGAAGGAGTGCCGGGTCCGCTCGGGGAGCCGGCGGCCCCATCCCTCGATGATGAGCGTCCCGGTGGAGATCGGCGCCGTCGCGTGGACGTGCCGTCCGAAACGGCCGTCTTTGATCTCGATCATCGGAAGTTATGTTCGCTCATATTGTGTGCATGGGGCGAGGGCGCCGGAGAGGAAGCACGAATCAGGCCAGCGGGGTGCGCCTTTGGAGGGGAGGCGATGACCGGCACGCGATCTCCGGCCGGACAGGCAGCGTTTTCTGAGATCGCGCGCACGTGGCTACAATCCCCCTTCGAAGAATGCGTCTCTCCCGGAATGATTTGCGGCTCCGTCCGCTGCAGAGGTCCCTCTCCGCGCTGGCCACGGCTCCCGCTCGGCTCCCGCGCTCCGCGCGGCTTCGGGCGGCCGTCGCGATCCTGTTTCTCCTCGCCGGGCCGGGTCGGGGCGCCAGTTCCTCGAAGCCTGAGCCCCGCGAAGTGACAATCCTTTACACGAACGACTTCCACAGCGCCTTCGACCCGATTCCCGCGTACTGGCTTCCCGGCAGCCCGCGGCTCGGCGGCGCGGCGCACCTCGCCGGCCTCGTCCGGCAGATCCGCCGTCGGGAGGCGACGACGTTTCTCTTCGATTCGGGGGACATGTTCACCGGCATGCTGTCGAACTTGACGCGCGGCGAGGCCCTTATGGAGATGATGACGAGCATGGGTTACGACGCGATGGCGATCGGGAATCACGAGTTCGACTACGGAAGCGAGAACTTCACCCGGCAGATGCATCGCGTCGCGTTCCCCGTTCTCGCTGCGAACGTCTTCTACAAGGGGACGAGGCGCTACTACAGCCGGCCTTATGCGCTCCTCGAGCGAAACGGCCTGCGGGTGGCGGTGATCGGAATCATCGGCGAGGACGCGCGAAGCGTCGCGCTTCCCTCGGGGATCACCGACCTCGACTTCACCGATCCGATCCCCGAAGTCCGCGCCGCGGTGAGGGAGCTGCGGCCTCATGCCGACCTGGTCGTCGTCCTCGCTCACCAGGGCAAGACGGGCCCGCAGCAGACCGACGCGGAAGCGCGGCCGGAGGTTCAGCGGGACTTCGACGAAGACATCCGACTCTGCGGCGAGGTGGAAGGAATCGACGTCTTCGTCGGAGGGCACGCGCACCGCGGGATCGAGACGCCGTTCGTCCACCCGAAGACGGGGACCCTGATCGTCCAGACCTACGGCTACGGCACGCGCCTCGGCGTGCTGAGGCTGCGTCTCCGGGGCGGGCGGGTCGTCGCGCACCGCGGAGAGCTCCTGAAGGTCTGGAGCGACCGGATCCCTCCCGACAGGGCAGTGTCGGCGAAGCTCGACCGCTACAAGCGGCAGACGGCTCCCGAGATCGGCGTGGTCGTCGGGCGGTCGAAAGTTCGTCTCGTGCGCGACTACAACCGCGAGTCGCCGCTCGGCTCATTCGTTGCGGACGTGATGCGCGAACTGTCCGCGGCCGACGTCGCCTTCGAGAACGCGGGAGGGCTGCGCGCGGATCTGCCCGCCGGGCCGGTGACCAACGGCAACGTCCTCGACGCTCTTCCTTTCCTGAACACGCTCGTGACGTGCGACATGAGCGGAGACCAGATTCGCGCGGTGCTCGAGCAGGGGCTTTCGCTCGAGCGCGGTCTGGTCCAGGTCTCGGGGATCACGGCGTCTTACGATCTCGGACGTCCCCCCGGCCAGCGGCTCGTCGAGGCGTCCGTCGGGGGCCGCCCGCTCGACGGCGCGCGCCGCTATCGAGTCGCGACCAACAGCTTCCTCGCCCAGGGGGGCGACCTGTACGGCACCTTCCTGGAAGCGAAGCAGACGGACACGGGGAAATCCCTGTCTGACGTGCTCATCGAGTTCTTCCGCAGCCGCGGAGAGATCGGGGTGCCCGCGACGGGTCGTCTCCTCCCGGCGGGAACGGCCCCGCCGCGTTCGGAGAAGCGGCCATAGTGTATAATAAAGACCTGACCCCATTGGTCGTGCGGGGGAGCTTTGAGCGGCAGACGTTCATGCAGGCTCTCGGCGCGACGCTGGGGGTGGTGGATGAGGGACGGGTCGAGATCTCCGTTCCGTTTTCGGAGACGCTGTGCCAGCAGAACGGGTTTCTGCATGCCGGCGTCCTGACGAGCGTCGCCGACTCGGCCTGCGGTTACGCCGCGCTCACGATGGCGCCGCCCGGGCACGACGTTCTCGCGGTCGAATTCAAGATCAACCTGCTGCGGCCGGCATCGGCCCCGCGGTTCGTGGCCAGAGCGCGGGTGTTGCGGGCGGGGCGCACTCTGACGGTCTGCGTGGCGGAGGTGTTCGGGATCACGCCCCCGGCGGAGGAACTGGTCGCGACGATGCTGTCGACGGTGATCGCGCGGCCCGTCCGCGGCGCCTAGAACGCCTCGCGGTGGCGCGACGGGCTTCGAGGCGCTTGCCTCACGGCGACTGGAGCGCCGACAGGGGGTCGACGGCCGCCGCCCGGCGGGCAGGAATCCAGATGGCGGCGGTCGAGATCGCCAGGATGAGCGCGGAGACGGACACGTAGACCGCGGCGTTTGCGGGCGAAACGCCGAACAGCGCTCCCGAGAGAAGGCGCGAGCAGGGGATCGAGAGCAACAGTCCCGCGGCAACGCCGATCGCGGCGAGCGCGCCGCCCTCTTTCAGGACGAGGCGGAGGACGGATGCGCTGTCGGCCCCGAGCGCCATTCGAATCCCGATCTCCTGGCGGCGCTGGGCGACGGCGTGCGCCATGACTCCCGAGATGCCGACCGCCGCGAGCGCGGCCGCGAGAGAGCCGAAGAGGAGCGTGACGTGCACGTTCAGGCGTCGCGGCGAAAGGGAGTCGGAAACGACGGCGGTCATCGGACGGAAGGGAGAGACGGCCTGTTCGGGGTCGAGTCGCGCGAGCGCCGAGCGCGCCTCGCCCAGGGTCGTTGCCGATGCTCCCGGGGCGAGCCGCGCGAGAAACGAGCCGGTCTTCAGATGCGGCGCGAACGCATTCTGCGGAAGCGGGACGTAGAGCGTCGGGTTCGCCGGCTCTTCCAGCCCGCGGAGCCTCACGTCTCCCACGACCCCGACCACCTCACGCCACATCGGCTCGTCGCCGTAGAGCTGGAGGCGCCTTCCGATCGGGCTCTCCCCCGGCCAGTGCAGGCGGGACATGGCCTGATTGACAAGAACGACCCTCGGCGCCTGCGCGTCGTCGCGGTCGGTGAAGGCGCGTCCGGCGGAAAACGGAATGCGCAGCGTCGCGAAATAGTCCGGCGTCGCGGCGACGTAATCCGCGTTGGGCTCGTTACCCTCCGCGACGGGACGCCCCTGGATCACGAACGATGTCGAATTCGAGAAGCTGGCGAGAGGGATCCGCCCGACGACCGCCGCGTTCTGGACGCCGTGAATCGCGGAGAGCCGCTCCAGCGCTTCGCGGTAATAGCGCACTTGCTTCGCCGTATCGGGATACCGGGCCGGCGCCAGTCCCACGGACGCCGCCCAGAGCCCCTCGGGGTCGAAGCCCGGCGGAACGTGCTTCAGGCGCAGGAAGCTCGTGAGAAGAAGGCCCGCGCCCACCGTCAGGACGAGCGCGAGAGCGACTTCGGAGATCACGAGCACGCGGAGGGCGCGATGGTCGCCCGCGCCGCGAGTCGCTCCCCGGCGTCCGCTCTTGAGGTCCTCGCCGAGCGTGCGCCCGCCGGCTCTCAGCGCGGGAACGATCCCGAAGAGAAGCGCGGTTCCGACCGACACGGCGAGGCCGAAGAGCAGCACCCGGACGTCGAGCGAGATCTCGTCCGCCCGCGGAAGCACCTTCGCGGGCAGGCGCCGCAGCAGGATCCCCGCCGCCGCGGCGAGGCCGACACCCGCGCCGCCGCCGGCCACTCCGATGAGGAGACTCTCCGTCAGAAACTGGCGGACGATCCGGCTCCGGCCCGCGCCGAGAGCCGAACGGATCGCGAGCTCGAGGCGCCGCCCGGCAGCCCGGACGAGGAGCAGGTTCGCGACGTTCACGCACGCGATCCCGAGCAGGACCGCGGCGGCGACCTGCAGGATCCAGAGCGCCCTGCGGGACCCTCCGATCAGTTCCTCCCGGAGCGGCTTCAGACGGAACACCCATCCCGCGTTCGTATACGCGTACTGTTTGGCGAGACGCTTGCCGAGCAACTCGAGCTCGGCGTCCGCGCGCGAGGCCGTTGCGCCGCGGCCAATTCGCGCCAGCGCCCGAAGAGAATTGTTCCCACGAAGCTCATCGGATTTCTGAGGCTGATAGGGAATCCAGAGATCGGTCTCCGGCGCCGGATACGCGAGCCGAGGCGGCAGGATCCCGGCGACCAGATAGCGCCGGCCGTCCAGCCCGATCGTCCTTCCGACCATGGCGCGGTCCCCTCCGAAGCGGCGCTGCCAGAACCCGTGGCCGAGAAGGACAACGTCGGGGCCTCCCGCCTCGCCTTCCGCGGCCGTGAAACCGCGGCCGAGAAGGGGTCGAGCCCGCAGAACCGAGAGAAGCTCCGGGCTGACGCGCGCGCCTTCGACGCGCTCGACGGACCCGCCTTCGGTGAGGTTGAAGAGGGCCGTCTTCGAGATGGCGACGGCCTCGAAGCTCGACGCGCGCCTCAAGTCGGTGAAGTTCGGGTACGAGATCGGAGCGTTTTCGGTCTGGAGCGCCGGCTGCGCTCCCCGCAGCAGATACAGGTCCTCGGAGCGCGGGTAGGGGAGCGGGCGAAGCAGGACGGCGTTGACGAGCGAGAACACCGTCGCGTTGGCGCCGATCCCGAGGGCGAGTGTGCCGACCGCGACGAGCGCGAATCCCGGCTGGCGAGACAGGCCCCGCGCGGCAAACCGCAGATCCCGGAGAAAGGAGCGCATCGGGTTTCCCTTCAGTAGAGCCGGACGGGAAGAAGAGAAGCCGGACCGGGCGAGTGCCCCAGGAGCCGGCGGCGTTCGACGATCTGCTCGATGTGGCGCTCGCCGTGGTCGGCGTACAGCTCGAGCAGCTGGCGGAGAGTAACGGGTCCCCACTCCGGATGGCGGCCTTCGCGGACCCAGTCGGCCCCGGTGGCCTCTCCGAGGATGGCCGCCGCTGTCTCCCGGAGGTTGCGGAAGGCGTGGAGCGAGGCGCGCCGGAAGGAGGCATCGCGCTTCCCGTAGTCGAGGCCGGTCGCCCAGACCGACTCGTCGTAGCCCGGAAGCACGGGATCTCTTTCCATCAGAACTTTCCGGAAGCGGACCGCTCCCACGATCTCGGAGTCTGAAACGTGGATCGCGATCTCCTGGATCGACCATTTTCCGGCGACCGGATGCGACCGCAGCTCGGCGTCCGTGAGCCCGTCGAGCGCCCGGACGAGCCGGTCGGGGGCGGCCGCGTACGTCTCCAGCAGGCTCGCCGTCGGAAGCGAGGCATAGGCCGAGGGAAATCCCGAATCCGTCGTTTCTTCTGCGTGGCGCATGTCCGTTCCTCCTGCCCGGACAGGCTGGCCCTTCCATACCTATTAGTCCAATTCTTTGTTTTCATTTGATCGATGAACTATGCTCATGTGCTTGTGGAGGACCCGATGGAGCTCGAAATCCGTCATTTGAAGCTGCTCGTCACGGTCTCGGAAGAGGGGTCTCTGACCGGCGCGGCCCGGCGGCTGAACCTGACGCAATCCGCCTTGAGCCACCAGCTTCGAGACGCGGAGCGCGGGCTCGGCCGCGCGCTCTTCCTTCGCGACAGCCGGCGTATGGTGCTGACGAGCGCCGGCCGCCGGCTCCTCGCCACGGCCCGCGCGGTCGTCGACGAGCTCGACGAGGCGACGCGGGACATCCGCGAAGGCTCCCGGGCGCCGGAGGGAATCCTGCGCCTCGCCACCGAGTGCTACACCTGCTACCACTGGCTGCCCGCCGCCCTGTCCGAGTTCTCGGCTGCGTTTCCCCGCGTGGACGTTCAGATCGTCGCCGACGCCACGCGCGAGCCCGTGCCCGCGCTCCTCGACGGGCGCATCGATCTCGCCATCGTGAGCGATCCGGTCCGGTCGCCGCGGGTTCGCCTGCAGCCGCTCTTCCGCGATCAGCTCGTCGTGGTTCTTGCCCCGGGCCACCGGCTGGCCGGCGCCTCACGCATCGAGGCTGCCGATTTCGCCGACGAGACGCTGATCACCTACGGGGCGCCGAAGTCCGAACTGACGATCTTTCAGGAGGTCCTCGGGCCCGCCGGCGTCAAGCCGCGGCGGTGGATCCCGATCGAGATCACGGAAGCGATCGTCGAGCTCGTGGCCGCCGGCCAGGGTATCTCGGTGATGGCGAACTGGGCCGCCCGGCCCTACGAGAAGGCCGGCCGGCTCGTCACGCGGCGCCTGACGTCTCGAGGGATCCACCGCCAGTGGAGTGCCGCGACCCGGAAGCTGAAGTCCGCGCCGCCTTACCTCCAGGCGTTCATCCGCGCTCTCGCCAACGGCCGCAAAGACCCTCAGTCGCCTCTCGCCGCTCTCCCCACGGCGCCGGCCGTGTCGAGGATCCGTGCGAGCCGGGCAGGATGAACGGTGACGGGAGAACTGAGAACGGACAACTCCTTCGCTTTGTTAAACTGACGGCCCTTTTCAGGAGGTGCTCCTGTCCATCCTGGGTAAATCCGACGGCAGAAACGTTTCGGAGCCGGCCGGTCCGGCGCGGCCCGCCGGCGGCTCGGGCCCGACCGTGCTCGGCGCGGGCACGCGGTTCGTGGGGGAGCTCTCCGGGGACGAGGACATCGTCGTCAACGGCCGGTTTCACGGCACCCTCCGCGTCGACCGCCGCGTGACGATCGGCCCGGAGGGAGACGTCGAGGGAGAAATCTACGCGCGCCAGGTCGTCGTCGGCGGGCGGGTCAAGGGGGACGTCCACGCGGCCGAGCGTGCGGAGCTGACGAGCTCGGGCGCCGTCGAAGGCAGCGTCCACGCGCCGAAGGTCGTGATCGCGGAGGGCGCCCGGCTCGAGGGAAGCGTCGCGATGTCGGGAGAAAAGGCAGCCACCCCTCCGGCGGGCGAGGGTCCGACG
>JALYUA010000182.1 GCA_030854005.1 Acidobacteriota bacterium | reverse complement strand
TACGCCCGCAGCGTGAGAAGTCTCCCGACCGAAGGGAGGGAGGAGGCTCACGCTGCGGGAGCGAAGCGAGCGGAGGGGCCCAGGCGAGCGGTCGCGGCCGCAACCGGCCGAGTCGCTCGCCGATGCGTTCGCCCGCGGCGAACGCGGGCCCCGCAGCGAGCGCAGCGACGCTTATGTGCGCCCGATGTCCACCGCGATGTGCCGCCACTTGCCCTGGCGGAAACGCACGAAGCTCAAGAGCGCGCGCGTCATGTGGCCCAGCACGATCGCCAGCCAGATGTCGGCCGGCTGAAGCGGACGCATCGACTGAAGGAGCGTGCAGAGGCCGATCGGCACAACGATCTGCGACACGATCGAAATGTAAAGGGGACTCTTCGTATCTCCGCTGCCCTGCAGGCCGCCGGTGTAGCTCAACGCCACCGTGATGAAGAGGCCGGACACGCTCAGGTATCGCAGGAGCTGCGTCCCGATCGAAGTCACGAGCGGCTCCGTCATGCCGAAAATTCCGAGGAGGAGGCTCGGGACCACCAGGAAGAGGCCGCCGATCACGACCGCGACGCCGAGGCCGATGCGCGAGGCGACTGCCACGCCGCGGATCGCGCGATCGGGCTTGCCCGCTCCCAGGTTCTGGCCCGCGATCGTCGCGGAGGCGCCCATCAGGCCCACCGAGGTCCAGGTGATCAGGGAGAAGAGCTCGGTGTATCCGACCGCGAAGGCCGCCTGAGCCGCGGCGCTGTGCGCGAGCGATCCGATGAAGCGCAGCAGGAGAACGCCCGCGACGTTCATCGCGATGCCCTGCACGCCGCTCGGAAGCCCGAAGCGGAAGAGCGACTTGATGATCGTGAAGTCGGGCTTCAGCGTCATGTCACGCGGAAAATGGATCACCGAGCGCGGAGTGAAGAGCCTCCAGATCCCCCAGCCGGCCACGAGCGTGCTGCTCGCGATCGTGCCGTACGCGGCGCCCACCGTCCCCAGGCGCGGAATGAGGAGAATGTTGAACAGCACCGTCAGCACGGTCATCGCGACGCCGAGCCGCAGCGGGGTCTTCGTGTCCCCCGCCGCCCGGAACGCGCCGCTCAGCATGTAGAAGAGCATCATGCCCACGATCCCGAGGAACATCGTGCGCAGGAACGGGAGCGCCTCGCGCTGCACTTCCGGCGCGGCGTGGATGACGCCGAGCAGGGAGGGCGCGGCGAGGTAGCCGACCGCGCCCATCACGGCGGACAGGCCGATCGCGGTCAGGAACGCCTGGTACACGACCCGATTCACCTTCTCGGGCTCATCGGCTCCCGCGAAGCGCGCCACGAGGACCGCCATCCCGGTGAACAGCGAGTTGATGAAGACGATGACGACGATGACGATCTGCCAGCTCACGCCGATCGCCGCGTTGCCGATGTAGCCGACGTAGTGGCCGACCATTGCGTGGTCGACGATGCCCTGGAGTCCCGCGATGACGTTCTGCAGCATCGTCGGCCAGGCGAGGCGCCAGACGGCGGAGCCGATCGGGCCCTCGACGATCGACCGGTCAAACCGGCGGCCGGGCTTGCGCGGGGGCTGCCCGGACGGAGATGCGTCCGCGGGACGAAGCTCTTCCTCCGGCAGGATGTTTTCCGTCACCGGGTGCGGCCGCTCAGGGTCATGGACAGGCTCCCAGGTCCGCCAACGAGGACCGGCGCGCGGCCATTCCGGCTATCGAGCGGCAACGTATTTCCCTATCTCCCGGCGCTCGGGGACGCCGGATGAGTGTCGCCCCTCACCCCGCGCTCTCCCCGGCGCGCGGGGACGCCGCGAGCGAGCCCTGTTCTCGGCGTCGCTTCACAGATCAGCGCCGCCTCTCACCCCGGCCCTCTCCCCCGGCGCGCGGGGAGAGGAAGCAGAAGGGAGCAGAAGGGAGCAGAAGGGAGCAGAGGAGCAGAGAGGCAGCGGGCGAAGAGAACGAAGAGAGTATTGTTCCCGCTCTTCTCGACGAAACCTTGAGACGCATGGAATGACCTCGAAACGAGGCCGGCCGGCCGCGCCGCGCAAGGCGGACGCGGAAGCGCCTGCGCCGCTCCCCTCCGCGCGCGACGGCCTGCGCCGGTTCGTACTGGGACAGATCGTCGGCGCGACGTTGGGGCGGTTCGAGAAGCTGATCGCGGCGGTCATTCTCGGCGCGGCCGGGGTGTTTCTCACGGTCGCCTGGGAGGCAGGCCCGAAGCGGGCCGTGGACGCGGCGAGGGACGGGAAGCTCACCGCGCGCGCGGTGGGCCGCATCGTGGAAAGCTGGATGGCCGTCGAGCTCGATCCGACCGCGATGGGAAAGCACACGCGGTGGCGGGCGTTCGCGTTTGCGAGCCCGTGCGCGGTCGTCGAGTACGGGGGCGACTGGGGCGCGCCGGCGCGCAGGGCGTTCTGCGGCAATCGTTTCAAGTTCAGCGAGGAGTACACGCTTCACGATGTACGGGAAATGTCGCCGCGGGTTCCGTTCGCGTGGGCGCGCGATGAGAGCGGTTTCATTCTTCCGGAGCTGAGGATGACGCCCGCCGCGCGCCAGTGGCTCGAATCGCACCCGGCGGATTGGCTCCAGCCGATGGATCCTCCGGCCGCCACCGCCCTCGAAGGCCTGCGCCTGCAGCTCGACCGGCCCGTCGATGCCGCGATCGCCGGCTGGAGCGCGCCTTCTCCGACCATCACGCTCGCCGTCGATCCGAAGCATCCGGAAGCGGCCCTGCCCGCGGGCCTCCTCGACTCCCGGCATTCCCCCAACTGGGTCGTGTTCGTTCTCATCGCGATACCCGGTCTCGGCATCTGGTACGGGGGTATGACGCTTCTTTTCAGCGAGCTGTCGCGGGCCGCGCGAATCCTCATGATGATGCTGCCGCTCCTCTTCCTGCCCTGGTGGGCCGAGCACTTCCCGCGCTATCTGAGCTATCTGAACCAGGACTTCGCCGGGGTGATTTTCGACATGATCGGAGACATCGACCCTCTGGGACACTTCAGCGCCAGGGAGCCCGAAGCCGCGATCCTTGCGGGAGGCGAGCGGTTCGTGTTGCAGGCCGGGAAGGGAGCGTATTCCGACACGTTCGGACGTTTTCGCTTCACCCGCCCGGAACGGCCGCTCAGCGCCGATGAGGCCCCGGCGGCACTGGCGGCGACGATCGCCGGGCAGATGCGGTCGCTGCCGGACGAGGAACGGTCGGAGATCTTCAAACGTCTCGAACGGGACAAGGTTCTGGGACGGCGGCGCGCCGGCCTCGTCTTTCTCGCGGCGGCGAGGGAGGCGGTGGTCGACAGCACCGGCGGCGAAACGGTCCGCCGCGCGGCCGGCCGCTTTCTGGAAGCCTGGTTCACGCAGCCGAGAGAGGTAATGAATTCCCGGGACCCCGGCTACCAGGGCCGCCTGACGCTCTATGCCGCGATGGCCGATCTGCCGATGCCCGGAATCGCCGCCTCCGCGCGAGAGATCGCCGGACAAACGGCGAAATGAAGTCGGGTGCGCCGTGGCGGCGCCGTGCCGGGGTCGCCGCTAGCGGCCGTGTCTGCGTTGGACGGATCGACGGCGATGGCGCCGATGGCCTCCCCCGCGAGGCCGGCCCGCCGCCACTGCGCGGAAGCCGGCGGGGCGAGCGCCGCCGCAAGGATCAGGAGCAGAATGACTCGCCGCATACCGACCCTCCCGTCGCGGGCGCGACTTTCGAAGCCAGCCGGGACAGCCGCGACGGTACCAAGCGCCGCGCCGGACGGCTGTCAGAATCTTGCGAAAATAGGTTTCCGCCGGCCCAACGGTTTCCGCGGGCGGACGAGAATTTCCTCCGGTTCACCGCTCGCAGGGATCGGCCCGGCGCTCGCGGAAATGGAGTCTCGCGCCTCCTGGTTCAGGAAAATCGATTGGAGGTCCCGATGCGAGACACGAACAGGTTGACCCGCCGCGCTTTCCTGGCCTCCGCCGGCGCCGCCGCGGCGTCGTCGGTCCTCGGTTCCGGGCGCGCTGCCCTTCTCCCCGATTCTCCGCCCGGTCACCCCGGACCGATCCTGACGCGAGCCATTTCTTCTTCCGGAGAAACACTGCCGCTCGTCGGCCTCGGCAGCTGGATCACGTTCAACGTCGGCGACGACGCCGCCGGACGCGACTCCTGCGCGGAGGTGATGCGGGCTTTCTTTCGCGAAGGCGGCCGGTTGATCGACTCCTCGCCGATGTACGGCTCCTCGCAGGAGGTGATCGGATACGGCCTGCAAAAGATGGGCAGCCCGCCGCGGCTCTTCTCGGCCGACAAGGTCTGGATTTCCTCGGGAGCGCGCGGGCCGCAGCAGATCGAGGAATCGCGACGGCACTGGGGGATTGCCCGGTTCGACCTGCTCGAGGTCCACAACCTGACGGGCTGGGAGGAGCATCTGCCGAGACTCTTCGCGATGAAAGCCGCCGGCACCCTCCGCTACGTGGGGGTCACGACCTCCGAGGGGCGGCGGCACGAAGAGATCGAGAAGATCATGCGCAGCCATCCGCTCGACTTCGTTCAGGTCACCTACAACGTTCTCGACCGCGGCGTCGAAGAGCGGATCCTTCCGCTGGCGCGCGATCGCCGGATCGGGGTGATCTGCAACCGGCCGTTCCGGCGGGGCGAGCTGTTCGGAAAGATCGGGCGCGCGCCCTTGCCGGGCTGGGCCGGCGAGATCGACTGCGCGAATTGGGCGCAGGTCTTACTCAAGTTCATCGTGTCGCATCCCGCGGTCATCTGCGCGATCGCGGCCACCAGCCGCGTGGACCACGTGAAAGAGAACGTCGGCGCTTCTTACGGGCGCCTGCCGGATGAGGCCATGCGCCGCCGCATCGCCGCCCACGTCGAGAAGCTCTGATGTCGGAGTGGTGGACCTACACCCTCTCGGACTTTCTCCTCTTCTCGCCCCGCACCTACTACCGGCTTTTCGAGGCATACAACGCGGCGATCTGGCCGGCGCAGATCGTTACGGTCGCGCTCGGGATCGCGATCCTCGCCCTGCTGCGTCGCGGCGCATCGGACCGCGGGCGGTGGATCGCGGCGATCCTCGCGGCGTGCTGGCTCTTCGTCGCGCTCGCCTTTCATGCGCACCGGTACTCGACGATCAACTGGGCCGCGGTGTACTTCGCGTGGGCTTTCGGGATCGAAGCGGCGCTGCTCCTCGGGATCGGAGTCGCTCGCGGACTTCTGCCCTTTGAGCGGCCGGCCGGAGGCGCCGCCCGCGCGGGGCTCTGGATCTTCCTGGCGGCGCTGATCGCCGAGCCCGCCGTCTCGATCCTCCTGGGCCGCGGAGCAAAATCGGCCGAAGTCTTTGGAATCGCGCCGGACCCCACCGCCATCGCCACGCTGGGGATCCTCGTGATGGCGGGCGGCCGCGGCCGATGGCTCCTGATGACGATCCCGGTGATCTGGTGCGCGATCTCGGGCTTCACCCTTCTCGCAATGAAATCCCCGGAAGCATGGGTTCCGCCTCTCGCCGCCGTCCTCGCGACATCGCTGGCGATCTCTCAAGCGCGTTCGAGGCGACGGCGGGAGTTGACACCCGCATCTTGACCAGGTGGCGCAGTCTTTTCCCCTCACCCCAGGCCCTCTCCCCGAGCCCGACGAGAGGGGTAGACACAGACGATGTCAACGCCACGGAGTTGTACCTGTAGTCGTAAAATTCCGCGTCCGGCCGAAAGGGGGCGTGTAGCTGTGCACCAGCGCTCCCCCGCCGAACGTCGTGATCGTCGTCAGGTACGAAAGCGAGGCCTGGGCGAGGACGCACTGTCCGTTGCCTCCGGACCCGGACCGGCGACGAACACCGTGTAGAAAGTGTCGGCCTGCGCGCCCCCGTTGGACGAGTAGGCGTAGAGCCAGGCCGTCTGGATGTGGCGAAGCATGGGGGCCCTCCCTCGTTGAGTGTTCGGATAATAATCTCCGCTCGAAAGCTCCAAGAGACAAAAGGAGGATCACGATGAGGGGAAAGCACGTCCTGGTATTTGCGGCGTCGTTCGTTCTGGCGGCGGCCGTCCTGGCGCAGGCATCCGGAGGCGCGAAGTCGAAGAGTGGATCGAAGGCGGGCGCGAGCCGGGCCGTCATCCTGCCGAACAGCGATGAGAAGTGGGCCGACCTGAGCGGCGATTCTCCGGGAGTCAAGATCGCGGACCTCTGGGGCGATCATACGAAGGGCGCCTTCGGCGCGTTGATCAAGTTTCCGGCGGGATTCTCGGCTCCGCTCCACACGCACACGAACGGCATGAAGATCGTCATCGTGTCCGGCACGTGGATCCATGGCCCGGAGGGGAAGACCGAAACGAGACTGGGACCCGGCTCCTACCTGATGCAGCCCGGCGGAAGCTATCGCCACACGACGACGTGCGACAAGGCGTCGGAGTGCGAGATCTTCCTCGAAAGCGCGGGCAAGTTCGACGTCAAGATGGTGGACGCGGCAAAGGCGCCCGAGAAGAAGAAGTAAGGCGTTTCGTTTCCCGACCCTCTCCCCCGCCGCCGGGGAGAGGGTTTTTCGCTCCGCCTGCTGTTCCCGCTGAGACCTACTCTCCTTCCGCGGGCTTCTCGGGCTCCAGGTGAAACTTGTGCAGGAAGCGATGGATGACGGGCGCGAGAACCAGGCCGACGATCGAGATGAGGGTAAGCCCGCTGTAGAGAGCGTAGACGCCGGCGAAGATTTTCGCGGACGTGCTCTTCAGCTCGCCGACCGGGCCCATGCCCGAAAGAATCATTGCGGCGTTCAAGAAGGAATCGGGCCACGTCTGCTCCGCGATGTAGTGGTACCCGAGCATCCCGGCCGCGAGCGAAACCGCGATCAGTCCGAGGCCCAGCGCCACGGCGGTCGCCAGGCGCGCCCGGAAAGCGGGCCAGGGCAGCAGCTCCATCGAGTGGTGTTCGAACATTCAGCGCGGCCTCCGGGTGGGAATCCGATGCGTGGGGTCGATGGTCAGTCTAGACCCTCGCCCTCCAACCCGGGGGGCAGGCTAACGCCGGGCCGGCGCTCCCCTCGTTGGTCTTCCTCTCGGCCAGAGAGGCGGGCTGGCCATCGAAACGCCGGGCGGGCGTGGGCCGTCGTGGTCTGACCGAAAAGCACCGGCTCGCTCCTTCCGAACCGGCGATCCGACCCGGGGGACGATCCCGCGCCCGAGGATGTCACCGCGAAACGTTGACAAGGACGCGGACGCGGGCGTATGAAGCGCGCTACGTAGAGGCCCGTTCCGCGGGGCCTTTTTGCAAGCGCCTCGAATGGCAGAGGAGGGTGTCAATGTCCCACCGGCGTCTTTCAATCTCCATGGTCTGTGTCGCGCTCCTGCTCGCTTCGGCGGCTCGCTCCTTTGCCCAATCCCCGACCGGACGAATCACCGGCACCGTGCGCGTCGCAAACGGCGCCACGGTCGGAGGCGCCACGGTCACGATCACGAACCAGGAAACAGGAGCGGTGAAGATCTTCCGGTCCGGAGGAAACGGATCTTACGAAGCAGCCGATCTCCCGCCAGGCGTCTATACCGTTTCGGCGGACGTGCAGGGATTCCGCCGGGCGGTCACGAAGGACCGCCGCCTCGGCGCGGGCGAGGTTCTCTCGATCGACCTCTCGCTGGAGGTCAAGATCGCGGAGGAAGTCACAGTCACGGCGATGAAGCGCGAGGAGACGATTCTCAACACTCCCGTCTCCGTCGCGGCGCCGACGGAAGAGGTTCTGCGCGAGCGCGGCGTCGACAACCTCGAAGGGGTCGCCGCCAACGTCGCGGGCTTTTCCGTTCAGAACCTCGGGCCAGGCCAGAATCAGGTCTCGATGCGCGGCGTCTCTTCGGGTCAAATTGCGCGCGACCAGCCGGGCGTCAAGGAGGGAGTGGGAGCGTACCTCGACGAATCGGTCATCTCGCTCTCCCTCTTCACGCCGGACATCGACCTGTTCGACATGAATCGCGTCGAAGTGCTGCGCGGGCCCCAGGGCACCCTGTTCGGCTCCGGCTCGGAATCGGGCACGGTGCGCTACATCA
>JALYUA010000177.1 GCA_030854005.1 Acidobacteriota bacterium | reverse complement strand
GCGTCAGGCTGCCTACGGAACTCTCTCTCTCAACTCTTGAATTCCTACGCTCCCACTAACAGCCGATCCCCGAGCATCGCGGGAAGTCCCGCGCGATGGATCTTCTCGCGGGTCTTCTCGACGTCGTAGGGCACGCGGTCGAAATGCACGACGCGCTCGGTCGAGTCGTAGATCGCGTACGCGGCCGCGGGGTTCCGATCGCGGGGCTGTCCGATGGATCCCGGGTTGATGAGATATCGCCGGTCCTTCTCGAGTTTCCAGCGCACACGATCACCCCGGACGACATCCACCTGGATTCCGTGCGGCTCGAGGGTGAAGACCGACGGAATGTGGCTGTGGCCGAAGAAGCAGAGTCCGAACCCGAACTCTCGGAAGTTCATCCACGCGTCCCGGTCCGAAAAGATGTAGGCGTCCTCGTCCCGCGGCGAGCCGTGGCAGATCGCAAACGCCTCTTCCACCTCCAGGGGTCCGAGCGGCAATGTCTCCAGATACTTGAAATTGCGCGGGGTCAGCTTGCCCGCGGTCCACCGCGCGGCGGCGAGAGCGACCGGATTGAAGAGCTCGCCGGAGTCGAGCCCGCAGACGACCTTGTCGTGGTTGCCTCGGATGGCGAGCTTCTCCCGGCGGATGCGGCGGATCCGGTCGACGACGTGGTTCGGATTGGCGCCGTAACCTACGAAATCGCCCAGAATCACGACACGCTCGTAGCGTTTGCGCCTCACGCGGGCCATCACGGCGGCGAGAGCTTCGTCATTCGAGTGAATGTCGGACAGGATCAGGTATCGCATGGCCCTCGGGCTTCAAAACAGCGGCGACAGGCGCGCATCGAGCGCCAGGAGCACAGAGTCGGCGGCTTCCTCGATGGATTGTTCGCGCAAGGTGACGGGAACGGTACCCATTCTATAGAAAGGCTCGCGCGCCGCCGCCAGGAGCGCCGCCTGCTCGGGGCCCGCGAACAGCGGCCGGTCGGTTTTGCCCTCGAGCCGCGACAGCAGGACGGGCAGAGGGACGTCCAGGAACACCGCCCGGCCGAGCGACGCGATGGCACGGCGATTCCCCTCCTGAACGTAGCAGCCGCCTCCGGTCGCGATGACGGCGTTCGGAAGGCTCCGCGTCGCCTCGAGGAAGACCGCCTCCCGCTCCCGAAAGGCGGTCTCCCCGGCGTCCTCGAACAGGGCCCGAACGGTGAGGCCCGACGTCCGCTCGATCTCGTCGTCCAAGTCCACGAACGGGACGCCGAGCCTCTCCGCCACGCGCCGGCCGACCGACGTCTTTCCGCTGCCCATGAATCCCACGAGGTACACCCTCCCCGGTGGGACCCGGCGCCGCGCCAGATCGAGGAGCCGCCGCGCATTCTCCTCGTAGCGGCCGCCTTCGGAGAAGGCCGCGACCATGGCCGCGGAATCCGCCCCGGCATCGAAGACCTGCAGAAGAGTCTCGGGACCGATCCCGCCGATCGCGACCAGGGGGCGCGTCTTGCTTTCCGCGACCTGCGAGAGCCGCTCGAGGCCGCGGGCCTCTCGCGTGCTCTTCGTGGCGCTCGTGAAGACCGGCCCGAACGCGACGTAGTCGGGCTCCGGAGCGGAAAAGGCCGCCTCGGCCTCCGAGATCGAGTGGGTCGACACTCCGATCGGCGCATCCGGTCCCAGGATCCGGCGTGCGTCTACCGCGGGCAGGTCCTCCGCGCCGAGATGGACGCCGGTTCCCGCGATTCGCGCCACGTCCGCCCGGTCGTTCACGAAAACGAGGGCCCCGTCGCGCCGGCCTGTCGCGGCGCACGCCTCGACTTGCGGGAGGAGCTCGGAGTCCGGCAGAAGCTTCTCGCGCACCTGGACGCAACGGACTCCGACGGACACGAGCCGACGGACGATCTCGGCGTGCCCCGGGCCGGATTCCGAACGGTTCGTGATCGCGTAGATCGCCGGGAGAAACAGGGGCATCCTAGGGTCTCGCTTGAGCGTTCTTCCTCGTCAAGCTACCGCCTCCGCCTTCCGCCTCGCGGGCGGACTTCGAAGCGGGCGGTTCGACGCGTTCCTTCCCGCCTCCCGCCTTCCGTCCTCTCACGCTTCGGCGAAGCGATCCATGAATCGGGTCGAGATCCGCCCGGCGACGAAGTCGGGATCCTCGCAGATCCGCCGGTGCATGGCGATCGTCGTCTTCACGCCTTCGACCACGAACTGATCGAGGGCGCGGCGGCCGCGGAAGATCGCCTCCTCGCGGTTTCGGCCCGTGATGATGAGCTTGGCGATCAGCGAATCGTAGTGCGGCGGGATCAGGTAGCCCTGGTAGGCGGCGGTGTCCACGCGGACGCCGAGGCCCCCGGGAGGGTTGAAGGTCGTGATTCGCCCGGGGGACGGCTTGAAAGAGACCGGGTCCTCGGCGTTGATCCGGAACTCAATCGCGTGGCCGCGCGGCTTCAAATCGCAGCTCACGAACGAGAGGGGGGCGCCCGCGGCCACGGCGATCTGCTCTTTCACCATGTCGACGCCCGTCACTTCTTCGGTCACCGGGTGCTCGACCTGAAGCCGGGTGTTCATCTCCATGAAGTAGAAGTTGCCGCGGGGGTCGAGGAGGAACTCGATCGTTCCGGCGTTTGTATACGAGACCGCGCGCGCCGCCGCGACGGCGGCCTCCCCCATCTTCGCGCGAAGCTCCGGGTCCAGCGCGGCCGAGGGGGACTCCTCGATGAGCTTCTGGTGGCGCCGCTGGATCGAGCATTCGCGCTCGCCCATATGCCTCAGGTTGCCGCGATGGTCTCCGAAGACCTGGAACTCGACGTGCCGCGCGCTCTCGAGGTACTTCTCGAGATAGACCTCCGCGTTTCCGAAAGCCTTCTCCGCCTCGTTGCGGGCGGTCTCCCACGCGCCCGAGAGCTCTCGATCGTCGCGGGCGACGCGCATCCCGCGCCCGCCGCCCCCCGCGGAGGCCTTGAGGATCACGGGATAGCCCGCCCGCCGCGCAAACGCGAGCGCTTCGTCCGCGGTCTCGACCGGGCCCGGCGAGCCGGGCACGGTGGGAACGCCCGCGGCCGTCATGGTCTTCCGGGCGAGAGACTTGTCTCCCATCTTCCGGATGGCGTCTGGAGAGGGCCCGATGAACGTGATGTTGCAGTCGTGGAGGATCTCGGCGAAGTACGCGTTCTCGGAGAGGAACCCGTAGCCGGGATGGATCGCGTCGGCCTCCGTGATCTCGGCGGCGGAGACGATCGCGGAGATGTTCAGGTACGACGCGGCCGACGGATAGGGGCCGACGCAGACGTCCTCGTCGGCGTAGCGCACGTGAAGGGCGTCCCGGTCGGCCTCGCTGTAAATCGCGACGGTCTTGATCCCGAGCTCTTTGCACGCGGAGATGATGCGGAGCGCGATCTCGCCCCGGTTCGCGATCAGGATCTTCTTGAACATGGGAAAAGAGCTGTCGGCCGTCAGCTCTCAGCTGTCAGCCGAGCTTGAGTCGGATTGCCGAGCTGAGAGCGGAAAGCTGAAAGCTGAAGGCTTCGTTCATGCCGCCAGCCGGATCGCGAACAGTTTCTCTCCGTACTCGACTGGCTGTCCGTTCTTCGGATAGACCTCGAGGATCTCGCCCTCGACGTCGGACTCGATCTCGTTCATCAGCTTCATCGACTCGATGATGCAGAGGATTTTTCCCCGCGCGACCTTCTGCCCGACCTCCGCAAACGACTCCGATTCCGGGGACGGCGAGCGGTAGAAGGTCCCGACGATGGGAGAGGTGATGACGTGGAGCCGCGGGTCCACCTCGGGCGGCGCCGCGGGGGCGGCCTCGGGAGCCGGAAGGGCCGCGGGAGACGCGGGCGCGGCCGAGCCGCCGTTCGAAGAGGCGCGGACGCCCTCGATCCGGACCCGGAAGCCCGCCTGTTCGATCTCCAGCGCCGACAGTCCCCGCTCGGACACGAGGTCGATCAGTTCCCGGATTTCTTTGAAGGAGAGCATCGATTAAAGCAGTTCCTTTTCGAGAGCGAGCCCGGCCTTTCGAAGCTCGAACCGTCCCCGCCCGGAGTTGCCTTCCCGCGACAGCAGGAGGAGCAGATAATACTCCGCCGTCACGCGGGAGAGGATCGCGGTGGACCGGTCGGTCTCGACCACGATCTGCTGGATCGTCCCCGCCTCGGTCGCCCCTCGGGTCGACGACGTCTTGACGAACGAGCCGAGCTCGGCGGCGATCGATTCGAAGGCGCGGCCATCCGCCGGCCCGTACGAGTCGATCGGGATCCCGTCGACGCCGAGCAGGGACACGGCCTGCGCGCCTTCCACACGTTCCGCGATGCGGCGAAGCGTGTCCTGGAAAATGTTCATCAGCTTCTTCCCGGCGTCGCCGACCGGGCGCGCCAATCAGCCGGCTTGTACCACGGAGAGCCAGCGTTTTAAAGCGCGGACGCGGGCGAGCCGCCTCGTCAGAGCGGGATCGACCTCGGCGCCGCCGTCTTCGCCCGATGCGGGCAGCAGGCGTGCCTCCGCGTCGCGTCGCAGGCGCTTCAATTCCTTGTCGAAGGGGTTGGCCAGAACGAGCTCGTCGTAGAGGTCGAGCGCCTCCGCGTAGTGCCCCTGCGCGAAGTACAGATCGGCGAGCGTTCGACCCGCGGGCTCGCCGTTATCGTCGTCTTCCGCAGTTCCCGAACCCTCGTCCTGCGCCTCGGGAGGAGGCGATTCCTCCGGTTGACCGTTTCCGCCCGCCAGCGACGGATAGATGTCCGCCAGGCGAAACCCCCGGGTGATCACATCGTCGGCGGCCGCGGGCGGATCCTCCGCGCCGCGAACCGCCGCGTCTTCGCCGGCCGGTCCGGTCTCGGCGGGTTCGGGCTCGTTCGCGGGACGCGAGAGGAGAGCCTGGGGAGAGATCCACGGATCGGGGCGCTCCGGTTCCGGTTCGGCCGGAGGAGGAGACAGCGGCTCGGCGTTCGCGATGGGATCGTGCGGCGCGACCAGACCCTGCGGCCCGGCCATCGAGGCGGCGGGGATGGGTGGCGGCTCCCGGGCCCCGGCGGGGGCCGCCATCCAGGACGAAGGCGCGCCCGCGACGAGGGCGGCCGGCGCCTGACGAGACGAGGACTGCAGGACCGACGTCTGCGGATGGTTAGGCGTGTTGTCGCGGGAGAGCACTCCGATTGGCTCGGGCTCCCGAGGACGCCGGCGCGCGGTGGATTCGTCGAGCTCGAAGGAGAGAGGGGCGATCGAAGAGGTCGACTCGCCGATCTCGGAGGCGCGCGTCCGCGGCTGAGGGTCGAATCGCAGCTCGCGGGAGGTCCGAATCGGACCGATCGGCTTCTCCTCGAAGAACGTCGGGGGCGGCGGGAGGGGCTCCGTCACGCGGACGGGAGGCGGGGGCGGCGCGAGCTCGACCTGGAGCCTCTCGACGATCTCGTCCACGGTCCGGTCGCCGGAGAGCGCACGATAGAGCTTGTACTTCTTGATCGCCTCCACGCTCTCGCCCCGCGAGAGATAGATGTCGGCGAGAGACTTCGCGGAGACGAGGTTCCCCGGATCGTTCGAGAGGACCTTGTTGAAGGTCGCGATGGCCTCGGTGATCTGACCCGCTTCGAGGTATGCGCGCCCCAGGGCCACCTGCGCGGAAAGGTACGTCGGGTGGGCGAGCAGACCCTTCTGGAGCGTCGAGAGCGCCTCGGCGAGGAGGCCGCTCTTGCGGTACTCCTCGGCGAGAGTGACGAAGAGCCTCGAGCCCGGATCGAGCTCGAGACGCCGCTTCAGGTCCCGGATCCGGGCGTCGCCGGTGAGCTCAGCCACGGGGAGGCGAAGCGGAGCCGCCCCCCCTTCGGAGGGCGGCGTAAGGATCGATCCAATTCAGAGTCAGGGGTTCACGACCGTCGACGCGGTGCTCGTGTTGTCGAACGTGTTGACCTCCGACGCAGTCGTGGAAACGGTGGCCGTGTTCGAGACCGTCCTCGGCGAGCCGACCATCGTCACATTGATCGTGACCGTGGCGCTGCCCCCCGGGGCGAGAGTCTGGAGGTTGGCCGTTACGACCGAACCGGAAACGGAGCAGCTGCCCTGAGTCGCCGTGCACGAGACCGCGTTCACCCCGGCGGGGAGGGAATCCGATGCGACCGTGTTCGTCGCGGGCACGCCTCCCGCGTTTGTGATCGACAGGGTATAGGTCACAGCCCCGCCGGCAGCGAGCGAAACCGTCGGGGGATTGCTCGTTTTTGATATTCCGACGTCCGCGACGGCGCAGGGGAGCAGGTACGAGAAGCTGCCCGTGGCAGAGCAGGCGGACGAGCGGCTGCGCACCGTCACCGTCACCGTCTCACCGGAGGGCAGGAGTGTACCCACGGGGGTCCCGGCCGGGCAGACCGGTGACGTCGTGATCGCACCGGGCGGCACCGTGACGACCATGGAAAGGCCATCGGACGAGACGCTCACCACCGTTGCCGGCGTGTTGTTGAATCGCACGTCCGCATCGGCCGTTGAGGTTGGCAGATTTGTTCCGAGGATGGTCACCGACGTCCCCGCCGCACCCTGCGGGGGCGAGATTCCGGTGATCGTAATCGGCTGGACGACATACGTGAAGATGCCGGCAGAGGCCGTTTCCCCCGTGCCGAGGTTCGTAACAATTACCGGACCGGCCGCTCCCGAGCAGGCAGGAGGCGCACCCGGTAGAACGATGATCTCGCTGTCGGAAACCGAGATGACCGATGCCGGCACACTCCCAACGGTGACCAGGACCGGCGACTGGAAACCATGCCCGAAGATCGTCAGCTGGGTCCGCTGATCTCCACGCATCCGCTCGGGCGAAAATCCCGTGATTTGCAGGGGCTGGGTATACCGGAAAGAAGCCGCGAGCATCGCCGTGGTTCCGGACCCGACTTCACGGACCAGGACGTCGATCGGGGAGTTGATCGGGGGTAGGAGGCCGAAGTTACTCGCGGGCGGCGTCAGAATGATGATCTGGTTGTACGAGACGGAAATGACGGTGGCTTCGACCTGAATCGTGGCCGACTGCAGAAACACCTGCAGCGGAGAGGAGAAGCCGGACCCGACGATCGTCACACGCGTTCCACCCTCCTTCGTCCCGGACGCCGGGAGGATTGCGGTGACGGTCGGCACGTTGCCGGCCGCCGTTCCGAAGGCGAAGCAGTTGGGGATCGTCAGGACCACCGGCGATGCGGTGTTGGTCCCGAGGGTCAGCGTGATCGTCACGGGGACGGAGGGCGAGATCGCCTCAGGGAACGCGGGCGTGCGTACCGAGACGGAGGTCGAGGTCAGGTCCGTCACGAGCGCTTCGCGGGTCACGCCCGCGGCGGTGAAAGTCACGCGGGTCGTCGCCGGGGAGCCGAAGAACCGGCCTCCGTTCAACGTCACCGTGTCGCCGCCCGCGTTGGACGCGAAGCTCGGCGAGCAGGAGGAGAAGAAGGGCGCGGCCTGCGCGGAGGGCTGGAAGGAGATCGCGATCGTCGCGCTTCCCGTCTGGCCGGCCACCGTCGCGCTGGCGCGGACGTTGGCGAGACCCGCCGAGGCAGAGCAGATCGCCGTCACGGCGGCGCTGTTCTGCGTCGTGACGGACACGACGGCCTCGCCATTCTGCTGGAAGATGCCGAAATCCGTGGAGAACGCGACGCCGGTGCCATCCGGGACGTTCGCGCCGTTCAAGGAGACGATGGCCTGGACGAGCGAGCAGGTCCCGGCCGTGGGGTTCGCGTTGCTCGTGAAGAGCCGGATCTGAAGCGGAGAGGCGGCGCCGGGGGTGACGCGCGGCGTTCCGCCGCCGCCGTTGGGCGGCGTCGGCGCCGGCGCATCCGCCGAGCACGCGAGGGTGAACGCGACGAGCGCGATCCCGAGTAGTCCGATGGCATTCCGGCGCATGTCGTGCCTCCCCTTACCGAACAGACCTGGAAAGCGGTGTCGCACCGGCGAATCGGAACAGCAGGATGCCGCTCGCCGTTTCGCTCTGCACCCTCATCCCCGAGACCGTGTGGCCGAAAAAGGTGAGATCGAAAGTCATCTGAATCTCGTTGTTGTGAGTCTCGCGGTCGATCCCGCCGTTGAACGGCAGAAGCTGGTCGAACGGGGACAGCTGCACGTCGGAGCTCGCCAGAATCGGAAAGTTCGAGAGCGTGGACGTTCCCTCGGTGGGGACGACGACGCCCGCCCCGAAGGTCTTATCGGAGGGCACGAGCGTGCCGCCGTCCGTCCGGCGGAAGTGGACGCGGTAGCTCTCGATCTGAACGTCCGAGAAGTGCTGAGGATCGGTCGCGGCCGGGTTCTTCAGATGGCTCTGCAGCCGGATCGTCTGGATCTGGATGGGGGCCACGTCGCCCACGTTCACGAACCCCGGCTGGAGCTGGATGTCCGTGGTGATGAACACAGGCGATTCCGTCTCGCCCTGTTTGTTCGTGCACCCGCTCGAGAAGAGCGCGGTCAGGACGATGACTGAAACGCAGAGGACTTTCTTCATGGCGTTCGACCTCTCTAGGACCGGAGGATCCGGGGCGTGATGAAGATCAGCAACTCGTCGTGCTTTTCCGTACGGGTCTTGTTCTGAAAGAGGTTCCCGAGGATGGGAATCTTCCAGAGGCCGGGGATCATGTTGGTCTGGTCCTGGTCGTTGATCTGGAAGATGCCGCCGATGACGGTCGTTCCGCCGTCGCGGACCAGGATCTGGCCCTTGTACTCGCGGATCGTGAGCGGGACGTTGCTGCCGAGGGACAGGTTCAATGCGACCGCGGGCTCGCGCTTGGAGACCTGGACGTCGAGAAGGACCGTTCCCTCATTTGTGATCTGAGGCGTGACCGTCAGGCGCAGCGTGGCGTCGATGTAGATGACCGTCGTCGTGTTGTTGACGTTTGTCTGGACGGGGATCTGAACGCCGGACTGAATCGACGCCGCCGTGTTGGTCAGCGCGGCGACCTTCGGCGAGGAGATGATCTTGAGAAGGCCCTGGTTCTCGGCCGCGGTCAGCGCGAGGTCCAGGTTGAACGTGTCCAGGATGTTTCCGAGGCGGATGGACGCGACCGTGGGGCCGGTGCCGAGGCCGACCCGCCCGGTTCCGATGATGCTGTTCGGGAACACCAGGTTGGTGGAGTTGCCGTGGGCGACGTCCGCGTTTCCGTTGACGCCCCAGTTGATTCCGAGGCTGCGCCCGAGGGACTTCGTGGTCTCGACGATCCGGGACTCGATCATCACCTGCGGGGTCGCCGTGTCGAGCTGGTCGATCAGCTGCAGCACCGCGGAGAGATAGGTCGGGATCTCACGGATGATCAGCGTGTTCGTCCGCGCATCGATCACGATGTCGCCGCGCTTGGACATCACCGATTTGATCGTGTTCGAGATCTCGCCGGCGCGCGCGTAGGAGAGCTTCTTGATGAGCGTCCGCGTCGGCTCCGCCGCCTGGCGCGCCTCGGCCAGCCGCGCGCGGTCCGACTGCTCGGTCTGGAGCTTGGCGCTGGTGGCGATGCGCATGATGTTGTTCTCGAGGACGTAGCCGAGCCCGTTCTGCTTCAGGATCAGGTCGAGAGCCTGGTCCCAGGGCACGTCTTCGAGCTGCACCGTCACGGTGCCGCGGACCTCGGGGTCGACGACGATGTTCAACTGCGTCAACTGCGAGATCGTGCGGAAGACGTCCTTGATGTCGGCGTCCTTGAGATCCAGCGAGATCGGCTCTCCGGTGAACTGGGTCTGCGCTTCCGTGATCGTCTTCGGCTGGAATGCCGCGTTCTGCGCGGGAGACCCGGCGCCGGCGGGGCGTCCCGTGTCTTCCTGCTGCAGCACCGCGGCGGCTCCCTCGAAGAGGGCTTCTTCCCGCGGCGTCGACTTCGCGGGCGCCGTCGTGGTCCGTGAGGCCTTCCTCGAGGGCTTGATCCCGCCCGGGATTTTCGTCCCCTCGGCCGAGGCGGTGCGGATTGCTTCGTCGGCGCGGGAATGCAGCGTCGTGTCGGTCAAGGGAGCGGCCGGGCGGGCCGGGGCGTCCGCCACGGGAGCGGGCGCCGGAGCGATGGGAGCGGCCGCGACGCGAACGGGGGGCGCGGACACGGGCTCCTGGCGGGCCGGCGCCGGGGCCGCCGCCGGGACTTCGTGCATGGGGACGGGCTCGGCGGCGACATGCGCGTCAGTCTTGACGGCCTCGCGGACCGGCTCCGCGGACTTCACCGTCTCGCGGACGGGCTCCGCGGTCTTTGTGGTTCCGTAGACCGGCTCGGCCCGGGGCGCCTCCGCCGTCGGGGCGGCAGGCTCGGGAGAGACCGCGGCGGGAGCGGGATCCGCCGGCTTCTCGGCCGCGGGGGCCATTGCGGCGATGCGGGTGCGCGACGCTCTCTTCGAAAGAGGCGGAGGCGGCGGAACAGTGACTGCTGTGGCGACCGTCTCGCCCGATCCGGAACCGCCGACCACGACCGCGAGCCTCTCGCCGTCGGTGCGCACCGAGTGCGGCGCTGGGCGCGAGAGGTCGAGGACGATGCGGGTGATGAGCTCGGGTGAAGTGGAGAACTGCGAGACCCGGACGCGGGTGACGAGGTCGCTCTTGACCGCCATCGACCGGCGCCGGACGTCGTTCTTGACGCCCGGAAGGTCGATGACGACGCGCGGCGGATTCTCCAGGGCAAACGTCTTCGGGGAGAATGCGCCGTCGCCGAGCAGGCTGACGGTGACTTCCCCGTTCGCCGACGCGGCGCGGATCTCTTCCAAGGCATGGGCGGGCTCGCCGCGAGTCTGCGGCGCGCGGGCGATCTCCCGGGTTTCGACGGCGGGGGCAGCGGAGGCGGCCATCCCGGCGTCGGCCGTGGTGGTGGCGGCGGCCGGGTCCGATCCTTCGAACGAGAGCGCGAGACCCTGTCCGAGGCTGCGGATGTCGAAATGCGCGCCCTCGCGGTGCGCCACCGTCAGGCGCGTGACCTGCTTGCCCATCTCGGTGATCGGCTCGACGCGGATCGACTGCACGAGCGAGCCCGTGGCGGTCGGAGCGGAGAACTTGTCGGAAAGCCCGATGCCGGGCAGATCGACGACCAGGAGGTCCGGACGGGGCTCGTACGCGGTGTAGAGGAGCGGAGCGTCGGCGGAGAGGACCAGCCGCGCCCCGTCGCCGTCTTCGATGAAGGCCGCTTCCTGGACGTGCGCCGTGGCGCGCGCGGTGGAGGTCGCCGGCGAAGGAGGAGTTCCGGCGGCGGCCTGCGCTCCGGTTCCCCGGCCTCGCGAGGCGCATCCGATTGCCGCCGTCAGCGTCAAGGCCACGAACAGTCGCGCGGCAAGCGCGCAACCGGACGGCCGGGCAGCCGTTGATTCCGCCCGGTCCGCCCGCAGAGTCGCGGACCTATTCCATGCCATTCGCATCGTTCCTCCCGTCGCGGTGGATGCCTTCATTCTCGGTCGGTCAGGACTTGGTGATTGCATTCAGTTGTTTCGTCACGTCGCGGAAAGGTTTCACGCTCTGGGGATCGTTTAAGTTCTGGCGGAATCCGACTTCGTTCGGCGCGACCCGCGTGACTTCCCCGTCGTAGAGGAGATCGCCCGAGCGCAGCAGATAGCTCTTGTTGTCGGTGCCCCGGATCTGGGCGACGTAGCCCGATCGGGTCTTCCAGATTCCCTGCACCGTCACGTCGTCGATCGAAATGCCCGCGATCCCCGGGGGCCGTGGACCGCCTCCGCGGTTCTCCGACCGGACGAGAAGCGAACGGAACGGGTCGCGGCGGCCGGCGGGGTCGTACGTGTATCCCCGGCCGGACAGGCTCGGGTCTTCGACGTCGATCGCCGGGGCTCCCGGCGCTGCGGGCGCGGCCGGCGCCACGACAACAGGCGTCGCGGCCCGCGCTGCCTGCGGCGCGGGCTTCCTCTGCGCAGAGGCGGATGCGACGCCCAGGAGAAGGGCGACGAAGACGGACGTCAGAGTTTTCATTCGATTTTTCCGGCCGCGTCCTGCGTCTTGTTCCGGTTGGCCTGGACACGGGCGGCGGCGCCCGCGGCGGCATTCGGCTTGGCGGCATTCGCCTTGGCCGCCTCGTCGCCCGTGTAGATGAACGTCTTCGCGGTAAAGTTGGCGGTGATCGACTTCCCGGCGCCCGCCGACTCGAGCGTGCCGACCTTCATGTCCTCGACGTTGATGATCCGCGAGAAGCGGCTCATCCGGTCGAAGAACAGGGCGAGGTTGTGGTACGTCCCGTCGAGCGAGATCTCGATCGGGTACTCGGAGTAGAAGTCCTTGCCGACGGGCTCGCCCGGGGTGAACTTCTTCAGGCTGAAGTCGCCCTGGCGGGTCAGGGTCTCGATCCGCTTGATGAGGTCTTCGGTGTTGCGGGCGGACGGCAGGATCTGGAGGAGCTTCGCGAGCTCGAGCTCCAGCCGCTTGACCTCTTCGCGGAACTGGGACAGCTTGCGCTCGGCCGCGCGGCCCTTGCTGATCTCGTCCTGCAGGCCCTTCAACTCGTCGGTCTTGCGCGCGATGTCCTGGTTGATGCCGCGGAACCAGAAGTAATGGATGGCGACCGCGAGAACGAGGCCGATCCCCGCGCCCATGAGCGCGGCGACCCACCACCGTCTCTCTTCGAGCTTGAGTTCGATGGCCATGGCTTAGGTCTTCGCCTTCCCCGGAACGGGGGTGGGAGCCGTGGCTCCAGCCGCGCCGGGAGCGCCGGCAGCAGCCGCCGCCGCCGCGGGACCGGGAGCTGTGCCCGCCGGGCGGAACACGAGCGTCATTTCCCAGTTGTAGATCCCCTGCGTCGATCCCGTCTCCTGGCCGAGGTTCTTGAAGACGGGCTCGGCGAAAAACGGGCTCTTCTTGAGGTTCTCGAGGTACGTCGCGACGGCATTGGGCGACAGCGTCTTGCCGCGCATCGTGAGGAGATTCCCCGTCGCGTCGAGGCTCGAGAGCCACACGAGGTCGGGCAGGGCGCGGGAGATCTCGTCCATCAGGCGGACGGGGCCCTTCTGGTTGGTCTTCAGCTGGTTGATGAGGTTGATCTTTTCCTCGAGGCTGGCTTTCTTGATCTCGTAGCCCTTGACCTCTTCGATGATCGATTTCAGGCGCTCGGCCTCGATGCGGGCCTTCCCGATCTCCTCGTTCAAGGCCCGCCGCTTGCTGGTCAGAGCCAGGCCCATGATCGCGATGTAGAGGACGCCGAGCGCGATCCCGCCGGCGAACACGAGGTTGTTGAGCTTCGCCCCCGTCGGGAGCATCGGCGCCTTTTTGCGGGCGGCCGCGGCCTTGGCTTCGGTGAGAAGGTTGATCCGAATCACGCGGACTCATCTCCAATGTGGCGCACGGCCAGGCCCACGGCGACCGCGAGGCTGGGAGCGTTTTCCGTCAGCCACTCCGGGGAGACGGAGCTGCCCGCGATGTCGATCTGGCGGAACGGGTTCATGACCTCGACGGGGATCCCGAACCGCTCCTTCAGCTGCGTGTCGAGATTCACGACGCGCGAGGAGCCTCCCGCGATGAAGAGCTGGTCGATCTTCTCGGTCGAGGTCGTCGCGATGAAGAAGTCGAAGGTCTTCTGGAGCTCCTGGGCGAGGTCCTCCGAGACGGACCGCAGGATCGGGATGATGTCGGAGACGGTGTGCTCGCCGGACGCCTCGCCCTTTTTCAGCGCTTCCGCCTGCTCGAAAGCGAGGGAAAGCTGCTTCTGGATGGCGTCGGTGTACTGGTTCCCACCGAACGAGATGTCCCGCCAGAAGATCGTGTTCGTGCCCGAAAGGACGTTGACGTTGGTCACGGAGGCGCCGATGTTCACCAGGGCGACGACGCGACCCGGCTCCACCGGGTAGTTCGCCTCGTAGGCGTTCTGGAGGGCGAAGGCGTCGACGTCGACGAGCGCCGGGGTCTTCCCGACCTGCGTGATGACGCTCGTGTAGTCGCCGATCTTGTCTTTCTTGACCGCGACGAGAAGGACGTCCATCGTCTCGCCCGCGGCGGCGTCGAGCACCACGTAGTCGAGATTGACGTCGTTGATGTCGAACGGGACGTACTGCTCGGCTTCCCAGCGGATCGACTCGGCCAGCTCCTCGGCCGACATCGTGGGCAACGAGATCTTCTTGATGATGACCGAGTGCCCGGAGAGCGACGTGCCGAAGTCGTTGTTCCGGACCGAAAGGGAAGACACGACCCGGTTGACCGTATCGACGACCAGGGAGGCGTCCATGATGGCGCCGTCGACGATCGCCTCGGGGGACAGGGTCTCCATCCCCGTCTTGACGAGCCGGTAGCCGCCACCTTTGGCGTCCTTCAACTCGACGAGTTTGACCGCCGACGAACCTATGTCGAGGCCAACCAGGTTCTTTGACTTCCTGAAAAGCACAATATGGCCCGCCGAAAAAATTAATGCGGTGAAGGGCTCTGACTAATGTTTTGTTACGGCTGCCGACCAAAATAACAGAAGGTTTTTCACCAGTCAAGGGCGGCGGCCGGGAAATAGCACGGCCGGTGAACGATTTAGGGCTTTTCGGGCCTTGTCCGTTTCGGGGGCTCCCGCGGGCTTGGCCGAATTTCTCTCAGACGGGCCCGCCGGCCGATTTGCTCCCGCCGCCGCTTGCATGTAGGATGCGGCGTTTTTTTCAATCGTGATCCGGGAGGCGGAAGAATGGCTCAGCAGTGCGAATTCTGTGGCAAGACTCCCAGGTCGGGGCACCGGGTCAGCCACGCCCACAACGTCACGAATCGCAAGTGGAACCTGAACCTGAAGACCGTCCGGGCGGCCACGGCCGGAGGGGGAAAGCGCGTCCGCGTCTGCACGCGCTGCCTGCGCTCGGGAAAGGTGATGAAGCCGGCAGTCAGAACGGCCGCCA